>NZ_JBYUWC010000017.1:0-128326 GCF_058137865.1 Erwinia sp. 009765445 | reverse complement strand
AAATCGTGGTGTGCCCATACGCTCCTCCTATGCTCAAACTATAGGGCAGGATCGTCTACTGGGGTGGGGTCAGTCCAACTATAGGGCAGGATCGTCTACTGGGGTGGGGTCAGTCCAATACGCCGATAAACTGGTCTGGAAAAAACAGGGCACCGTGTTAACGGTTACCAATCCGTCGAACTATTACATTAACTTCATGACGGTAGAATTGAATAATTCGAAAGTCAGTGAAGGTGGCTTTGTTGCACCGGGTTCATCAACAACCTTTACCCTGCCTGCCAATCTGTCCAGTGGCGATCTCAGTTGGAAAATCATCAATGATTACGGCGGCATCGGTGCGATTCATCACGCCAATATCTGATGATTGGATATTATTTCTTTGGCCTGAAATTATTGACATGCCTTTGAGCGATTAATAATCCTTTCGACATTGATGTCATATCAGTATCTGTACAATGGAATGTAAAATGAATAGAACTGAAAAAGAAAAACAAAACAATAAGAGACATAAACGCCTTTGGGTTCTTATCGTTCCTGTCGTTATTGCTCACTTTCATCCGGGTAAAGCCTTCGCGGCTGAGACGTTTAACCCCAGTTTTTTACAGGATGGCAGTGGCAATACAGTAGTCACGGATCTTTCCGTTTTTGAAAACAGCCGCACTCAGGCACCTGGCGATTACCGGGTAGATATCTGGCTCAATAACCATTTTATTGAGTCAAGGAACGTGACTTTTTTCAACTCAGAGAATAAAACAGGCGATACAGAGCTGGTGCCCTGTTTTAAACTTTCAGCACTGGCTTCTTATGGCATACGCACCGATGCGTTTCCTGACCTCAAAGAAAGCAACGGTTGTGTCAACCTTGCTGCTATTCCACAGGCCTCCGCCAGCTTTAACTTCAGCAACCAGAGCCTGCTACTGAGTATTCCGCAGGCCGCCCTGAAAACCAGTGCAAGGGGCTATGTTTCTCCGGAACAATTTGATGAAGGCATCAACGCCTTTCTGCTGAATTACCGCCTCGCCGGGGCAAGCAACACCGCCGTGAGTAACAGAGCGCAGAATAATGACAGCCAGTATCTTAACCTGAGGCCGGGCCTGAACATTGGGGCGTGGCGCCTGCGTAACTACACCACCTGGAACCGCAGCAGCACCTCGTCAGGGAATGGCAAATGGGACTCGGTATATACCTATCTGCAGCGCGATATCATTCCACTTAAATCTCAGCTGACGCTGGGAGAAAGTACCGCCCCTTCGGATATCTTTGAGGGCGTTCCTTTCCGTGGTGCACAGATAGCCTCTGACGATGACATGCTGCCAGAAAGTCTGCGCGGTTATGCGCCAGTTGTCCGCGGAACAGCACGCACCAATGCTCAGGTTATCGTGCGGCAAAACGGCTATATCATTTATCAGAGCTACGTCGCGCCGGGTGCGTTTGAAATTACCGACCTGTACGCCACCGGCGGAAGTGGTGACCTGTATGTCACCATCAAAGAGGCGGATGGCAGCGAGCAAAATCTTATCGTCCCTTACGCCTCGCTTCCGGTGCTGGTGCGTGAAGGCCATCTGAAATACAGCGTGACGTCCGGTCAGTACCGGCCTTATGACAGCGCAGTGGATAAGAAGAGCTTCACTCAGGCCACTGCCATTTATGGTCTGCCGTGGAATATTACCGTCTTTGGCGGGATGCAGGCGGCCTCAAACTACCAGTCTCTGGCGCTTGGCGTCGGCAAAAACTTCGGTGATATGGGCGCCTTTTCCGCCGATGTGATCAATTCATGGGCCACGGCGAAAGACAGCCAGAAAACCGACGGCCAGTCTCTGCGTTTACGTTACAGCAAGAACTTCTATGAGACTGGCACAAACTTCGCCATCGCCGGCTACCGCTACTCCACACGTGACTATTATTCCCTGCCGGAATTGATGGACACCTATCGCTACTATCAGAACGCGACTTTGCGTGAACAGGCCCGTAATCGCACTGAATTAACGCTTAATCAGAATCTGGGCGAAAAAGCAGGAGCACTGAGTGTCAGTCTGCTACGTGAGGATTACTGGCGAACCGATCGGCGGATGGAGTCGCTGGCCCTCGGCTATAACAACAGCTACAACGGCATCAGCTATGGCGTGAACTACAGCTACAATCGTAACTCGAGCAGCCTTTCCGGCGAGCGGGACTACAGCAAAGATCAGATTATCTCCTTCAACATATCCGTTCCGCTGGATCGCTGGCTCTCCAACACCTGGGCCAACTATTCCGTCACCAGCAGCAAGCCGGGTAATACCAGCCACAGTGTTGGCCTTAGCGGAACCGCGCTGGCAGATAATAATCTTAGCTGGAACGCCCGGGAAGGCTATGCCAGCCAGGGTGTCGGCAACAGCGGCAACCTGGATGCAGATTATTCAGGTACCTATGGTGACGTTTCCGCAGGTTATGGCTACGACAGGGATATGAGAAGGCTGAACTATGGCGTGGAAGGTGGATTGCTCATTCATAAAAATGGAGCAACCTTAAGCCAGGCCTTTGGCGACACGGCGGCACTGGTCGTGGCTCCGGGTGCCAGCGGCGTGCAGATCACCAACCAGACCGGGGTGAAAACCGATTTCCGTGGCTATACCGTGGTGCCAAATATGACGGCTTACCGTCAGTCAGACATCGTGCTGGACACCACTACTCTGCCGGATGATGTCGACCTCGATTTGGCCACCGTTTCGGTTGTCCCAACCCGCGGTGCAATTGTTCGCGCAAGATTTGCCGCTCAGGTTGGTGCACGCGGCATTATGACCCTGACATACAAAGGGCAGCCAGTTCCGTTCGGCGCAATGGTGGTGGATGCGGCTGAATCCGGCAGGCAGGGTAGCATTGTCGGCGATGGTGGACAGGTCTATCTCAACGGCTTAAAACCGGCGGGAAATCTGCTGGTGCAGTGGGGCCGGGCCAATAACACTCAATGTCATGTGCGCTACAAACTTCCTGAAAATAAACCAGAAAGCGGCATTCAGGTTCTGAATGGCCTTTGCCAGTAACCTGACGAGCATCCCTGCACTATTTGGAGCTACGGAATATGAACTTATTAAAAAACAACATTAAGTTAAAAGCTTTATTATTGCTATTAGCCTTTCCTTCCCTTTCATATGCAGGGAGTTGTGTCCTGGGAACATCGGTAAAAGCCACTTCTGGAGCATTATCCATTGCGGTCGATCCAAGGGTCGCTATCGGTGATGTATTAGGTTATCGCTATAGCAAAGGCTATTCCGGAACAACATTAGTGGTGGGTTGTACCGGCAGTTCTCCCTACAGATCTGCTTCTATTTTAACAGCCAGCACCACTGTTACGGGTGCATATGAAACCGGGATTGCAGGTGTTGGGGTAATTATTGGGGATTTGTATAACACGGCGATGACCGTCCCCTATACCATCTCTCTGGGGCCTAACGCATTAACCCCCTGGGGTCCGTCTGGCGAGGTTCGTCTGACCTATGTGAAGACCGGCCCCATTACACCAGGCACAATTGGCAGTAAGCTTTATGTCAATTATTATCTGAACAACAGCGTCTTCTCCACATTAACCGTCAGCAGCCTGACCATTCTGCAAAAAAGCTGTCTGGTGGATGTGAATTCACAGTATCAGACCATCAATATGGGCAGCCCGAGCCGCAGCGAATTTAATGGAGTGGGAAGTACGGCCGCCTCATCAGAGCGTAATTTCAACGTTGTGATGCAGTGTGAAGCGGATAATATTCCGGTTCAGGTCTCCTTCGATCCGGTGGGGACTTCATCAGGTAACGGGATGATCGCCATTGATTCAGGAACTGATGCCGCATCGGGCGTGGCGGTTGAGGTGATGGATGCCAACAGGAATCCATTGGTGTTTTCTAAAGCAACCACTTATCACAATGCTGCAGAGAAGACGATTACCATACCTTTAATCGCGCATTATAAGCAAACCGCCAACACTATTACTCCTGGTGCAGCCAATGCAGCGATGACTTTTACTATCTCACAGAATTAAAGAATGAATGGGTTCTTAATTATTCACAACAGAGTGTGAATCACTTCATAAGAAAGTAATTCACTTGTCGGTGAAAAATAAAAAACCCTAGAATTGACTCACCCGATAGCATCCGGGGAAGTTAAAAAAGGAAGGCTGATACTGTTTTCCGATAACAGCCAGGCCTGTATTTAAGTAAAGAAATGGAATAATAACATGAAAGAACTTTCAGTAATTGAAATGAACGATGTTTCTGGTGCATACAGCTGGGACTTCAGCAGCATTGGTGGCTTCCTGGGAAGCGTAGCGGGTAACGCTGCCGAAGCAGTCGGCTCTGCAGTTATGGGCGCTTCAGTTGGCGCAATGGCTGGCGCACTGATTGGTGGCAAACACGGTGGCGATGGCGGCGGACTGCTGGGTGTGGGCGCAATCGGTCAGGGCGTTGGAATGATTGGCGCAGCCATTATTGGTGGCGTCGGTTGTGGCATCGCAGGCGCTCTCGCTGGCTGGGATCTGACCTTAGAATACAGTGAAAAAGCGGCTGATGGCGTGATCAACGGTACGCTGGGTTAAGTTTCCCTTTATTATTTAAGAGCCACTTCGGTGGCTCTTTTTTTTCTGCCAGGCATGTATGGAAAACAACAAAAAAAGCATTTTTCGCAGTGATGCGATCGATTATCAACGCCAGAAGTGGGTCGGTAAAGCCCTGTTACTTTCTAAAATCCCCGCCCCGGTCAATGCCGGTCTGTGTCTGGCATTTATGCTTGCCCTGGTGCTGGCGATGATTTTCCTCGACTACAGCCGCAGAATTGATGTGGATGGTGAGGTCATTACCCTTCCCCACTCGATTAATATTTACTCGCCACAGCAGGGTTATATCATCACCACCTTCGTCAAGGTCGGCGATCGGGTTAAAAAAGGCGATCCTTTGTATGAACTGGACGTCTCACGTAATACCTCTTCCGGCAGCGTCAGCACCGTCGCTGTCGATTCTATCAAGGCTCAGATAGCCAATCTCTACGCCATCATTGCCAAGCTGAAAAGCAATAAAGAATCCACCTTACAAAACCTCCAGGTACAGATTGATAACTATGCCGCTGCGCACAAAGCTACGGAAAAAGTGGTTAACGACGCGCGTTACGGTATGAGAAAGATGAATGAGAGCCTGAACAATTATGAACGTTACCTGAAAAAAGGCCTGATCACTCAGGATCAGCTCAATTATCAACGGGCACAGTCGCTTTCACAGCAGAGCGCCTGGCAGGCATTAAGCAATCAAAGTAATCAGGAAACTATCCAGCTGTCGCAGTTACGCAGTGACCGACTGACCCGCGGAGGCGACTTCGACAATCAGATTACCCAGAGCGAATCCCAAGTCAGCGATCTGGAGCGTCAGCTGGCCGAAAACAGGGCCAACAACAGTATTATTATCAGTGCAAAACTGGATGGCATGATTGAGTCACTCAGCGTCACGCCGGGCCAGATGGTGGAATCCAGCGCCAGCCTGGCACAAATCAAGCCTGTCGATAATGTGAAGTACTATTTGCTGCTGTGGCTGCCGGATAATAGCCTGCCCTATGTGAAGGTTGGGGACGGCATCAACATCCGCTATAACGCCTTCCCATCCGATAAGTTTGGTCAGTTTCCGGGGAAAATAACCTCGATCTCCTCGATCCCGGCTTCGCCGCAGGAAATGAGCAGCTACAGCAGCGGCAGTAACCAGCAGAAAGGCTCCTTTTACAAAATCCTGATATCCATTCATGACACCGAGTTCAGTGACAAAGGGAAGAAGCTGGAGATTTCCGGTGGCCTGCAGGCCAAAGCGATCGTTTTCCTTGAAACCAAGCCGTTATATCAGTGGGCCATTGCCCCGATTAATAAAATAAAAAACAGCGTGACCGGGGTCGTCAGTGAATAGCAAAATTTTGTTCGATAAAATTAACAGCAAAATAAATTTTTCCCTGCGCCGGAAGGTTCCGCGGATCCTGCAATCTGAATCTTCTGAATGCGGACTGGCTTGCCTGGCGATGGTCTCCTCTTATTACGGCCTCAACGTCGATTTATTTAATCTGCGGCAGAAATTTGGCGTCTCCACCAAAGGTGCCACCTTAAATCTGGTGGCGAACGTCGCCGCGCAAATTCAGTTGAAAACCCGGGCACTGTCGCTGGATATCAACGAAATTCGCCAGTTGAAGACCCCCTGCATCCTGCACTGGGATATGAACCACTTTGTGGTGCTGGTGAGTGTCCGTCACGCCTCTTTTGTGATCCACGATCCGGCGTTTGGCCGCCGCGTGGTCAGCCTGAAAGAGATGTCGAACCATTTTACCGGCGTGGCGCTGGAACTGTGGCCAGACAAAGACTTTCATAAAGAGACAGTTAAAACCCGGCTGCGCCTGCTCGATCTGATGAAAAATATCGACGGACTGCCGGGTGCGCTGATTAAAATCTTCGCGCTGTCAGTGGTGATTGAAGCGGTTAATTTGCTGCTGCCGGTGGGAACGCAGCTGGTGATGGACCATGTTATCCCGGCCCATGATTATGATCTGCTGACGGTGATTTGCCTGGGGCTGGTGCTGTTTACCCTGTTTAAAGCCTTTGTCAGCGTGATACGCGCCTGGACTTCAATTGTGCTCAGTACGCTGACCGATGTGCAGTGGAAGACCACGCTGTTTGACCATCTCACTAAGCTACCTCTCTCCTTTTTTGAGAAAAGGCACCTTGGCGATATTCAGTCCCGCTTCTCCTCGCTGGACGCTATTCGTACCACCTTCACCAACAGCATCGTCAGCGGCATTATCGACAGCATTATGACGGTTGGCCTGTTGGGGATGATGATCGTTTACGGCGGCTGGCTGGTCTGGGTGGTGGTGGGCTTTACCGCCTGCTATGCGCTGATTCGCCTGAGCACTTACCGCGTTTTTCGCCAGCTGTCGGAAGAACAGATTGTGAAAGGAGCCAAATCCAGCTCCCATTTTATGGAAACCCTGTACGGCATTTCCACGGTAAAAGCGTTGGGGATCAACAAAGTTCGTTCCAGCCACTGGCTTAACCTGAATATTGATGCCACCAATACCGGCATCAGAACCACCCGCTACAGCATGATGTTTAGCGGCCTGAATACATTTATCTCCACGCTCGATCAGGTTGCGATCCTCTGGTTGGGTGCCTCGATGGTCATGGATAACAACATGACGCTGGGGATGTTTATGGCCTTTAATTCCTACCGCGGGCAGTTTTCACAACGCGCGGGTAGCCTGATCGATCTGGCGTTGAGCCTGCGGATGCTGTCGCTGCACAACGAAAGGATCTCCGACATTATCTTTACCGAAGCAGAAGAAGAATCTTCTCCCCGCGCCGTGTTCCAGAAAGGTGCCGGGATCGCGCTGGAGGTGAAGGATCTGACCTACCAATACGATGCGCTGTCCAAACCGATCTTCCAGGAACTGAATATGACGGTTCAGCCGGGAGAAAGCGTGGCGATCGTTGGCCCGTCCGGTGCCGGAAAAACCACTTTGCTTAAAGTGATGAGCGGCCTTCTCACGCCAACCAGCGGGCATATCCATGCCGGCAGCCTGGATATTCATAAAATGGGAATCAATAACTACCGCCAGAGTATCTCCTGTGTGCTGCAGGACGATCGTTTGTTCTCCGGCTCGATTGCCGAAAATATCAGTGGGTTTGCTGCGGATGTGAATAAAGAACTGGTGATGGCCTGCGCGGTTTACAGCAACATCCATCATGAAATCATGAGTATGCCAATGGGCTACGAGACAATGATTGGTGAACTGGGAACGGGAATTTCCGGCGGCCAGAAGCAGAGATTGTTCATAGCCAGAGCCCTCTATCGCCAACCTAACGTGCTGTTTATGGATGAGGCCACCAGCCATCTGGATATCGATAATGAAGCGGCGATCAATAAAGCGATCTCTTCGCTGAAGATCACCCGCATTATCGTCGCTCATCGCCCTTCCACGATTGCCTCAGCAGACCGGGTCATTACGCTTGCTTAATCAGGTTTTTTAGAGACGAAATAACAACTTTGATTGCCGCTCCTGGTTTTCCGCCACTCAGATCTCTCTGAATGTGGCAGAAAAAAGGGGCCTTTATCATTTAGAACAGTTTTGACCTTTCCAGGCGCGTCAGGAAAAGCAATAATTCGTGCAGGTGGACCAGTGCAGCATCAGCCTGGTCATCAGGGACTGACAGCTGTATAAAAGGACTTTACCATGCCTGGAATTCTGGTCATTGACGACCATCCCGCGATTTGCTTCGCCGTTAAAACGCTTCTTGCCCCACTGGCCGATAATGCGATTCATATCGCCACCAGCGGTACCGCCGCGCTGGCCAGTGTTAAAGAACATCAGCCCGACCTGGTTATCCTGGACATCATGCTGAATAAGATGGATGGTCTGCAGGTTCTGCAGCATCTCCGACAGCTGCTGACCGATGTGCGGGTCATTGTCTATACCAGTCTCTCCGCCGAAACTTATGCTCCTCGTGCCTTACGCGCAGGTGCCGCCGCCTTTTTCAGCAAAGATGCGGAGATCCGGCAATTGATGCCGCTCTGCCAGCTGGTACTGCAGGGCTATGACTGCTTTCCCCGGTCAGCCCTCTCCTCGCTGCGGACCGCTACAACTCAGGTTGGTGAAGAGAACGATCCGCTGGCCAGACTGTCCGATCGTGAAGTCACGGTTCTGCGCTACCTTGCCAGCGGCATGAGCAACAAGGATATCGGTGCGCGTCTGCTGCTGAGCAATAAAACCATCAGCACCTACAAACGCCGTCTGCTGGCTAAGCTTGACCTCACCAACGTGGACGATTTGGCTGCCCTGATCCAGCCGCAGGCGGACTCTGATGATCAGGCATAAACTGCTTATCCTGCTTCTGCTGTTTGGCGTGGTGAGCTGGGCGCAGCAGCCAGAAGAGGGCTATCGCGTGCTTAACCTGATAGGACGTGAGCACGTCCAGCTGAACGAGCCGGTGTTAAGCAGCCAGAACTGGCAGTGGCTACGCCACAAACGTACGCTGGTTTTCGGCACCGCGATGCCGAACTATCCACCTTTTGATATCACCACCGGCCTGCATGATTACGGTGGCATTAATGCCGATTATCTGGGGATCCTGGCGTATAACCTGAACGTACAGATCGTGGTGCGCTATTACGCCAACCGGGATCTGCTGTTGAGTGCGCTGGGCAACGGAGAAGTCGACCTGATTGCCAATGCCAGCGTGGAACCAGAAGGCCGCTCATCTCTGCTGCTGACGCAGCCCTACCAGCCCGCAATGCCGGCAAAGGTGGTGCGTACCGATGAATTTCTGCAGCACAAAACCAGCAGGTTGATCGCGGTTGAACGGATCTTCGGCAACAGGAAAAACCTTGCCGGGCACGCCAGCGGCGGACAGGTGCAGATCTATGATTCGCCGCGCCGCGCCCTCGAAGCGCTCTCCTTCAACAATATCGATATCTTTATTGGCGACGCCACCTCCAGCCGCTATCTGATCAACCAGGCTAACCTGACCAATCTGCGGCTACAGCTTCTGCCGCAGCAGGAAAATAACGGCTTTTCCTTCGCTGTCAGTCCTCAAAATGCGCGGCTGCAGCAGATCATCAACACCGTGCTGAAAACCATTCCGGACAGCGTTCACGCCTCAATCCTCAGCCGATGGCGGGGTGACTCTCCCACTTCTGATGGGACAAAACACCTGCTGTTCACCTCACTGGAACGCAAGTGGCTGGAGGAAAATCCGGAGGTCCGGATGGTGGTGAATGATGACTTTGCGCCGCTTAATTTTTTCGATGAAAACGGCCAGTTTCGCGGTCTGACCGCAGATGTGATCGAGGCCGTCGGCAGGCGCACCGGCCTGAAGTTCTCCTTTGTCCGCGCCAGTACGCTGCTCTCTTCCCTGCAGGCGGTGAAAAATGGTCAGGCGGATGCCGTGGCGGGCGTCACGCTGGATGCCGTCTGGCCTAACGGGCTGCTGACCACCCGCTCTTATCTGTTCAGTTCGTGGGTGCTGGTTGGCCATAAATCAGACAAAAACAAACCAATTTTGCCGCGCATTGCGCTGGTTAAAGGCCATCCACTGGAGGCATTTCTGCAACAGAACTACCCGCAAAGCAGGATAATTCAGGTCAACACGCCGCAGGCCGGGATGGAAGCGGTGAAAAAACGGCAGGCAGAGGCGCTGGTACTGCCGATGATTGCCGCTGATTTTCTGCTGTCGCATGAGCAGGGCAGCAATATGGAGATCCTCAAAGGGCTGGATACGGAACCCGCACGCTTCGTGATTGGCGTGTCGGACAACGAATATCCGCTGGCGGCCATTCTTGATAAAGCGCTGCTCAGCATTACCCCGGAAGAGATCCACACCCTGACGCATAACTGGTACAGCAACGCCTCATTGCTGCGTACGGATAACGGTAACTCACGCTCCCCCCAGCTTTCACTGCTGTGGGTCGCGCTGATCGCGCTGTTAGTCCTGCTCGGCTGTGTGGCTGCGATTATCGCCGCCCGCCACTATCAACGCCGCATGCTGGCCGATAAACAGGCGCTGGCAGATCGATTTCAGCAGGCTCAGCGGCAGGCTGACGAGGCGAACCGGGCCAAAACGACCTTTCTCGCCACCATGAGCCATGAGATCCGCACGCCACTTAACGCAATTATCGGCACACTTGAGCTGGTGCTGCGCCAGCAGCAGAACAAAGAGCCGCCAGACACGGCCATGCTGACCATCGCCCATGATTCTGCCCACTCACTGCTGGCGCTGATTGGCGATATTCTCGATATCTCCCGCATTGAGAGTGACCGTCTGTTCCTGCATCCTACCCGCACCGACCTGCGCCAGCAGATCGAATCGGTCGCCATGCTGTTCGAAGGTATTGCCCGGCAAAAGGGGCTGGAGTTCCGGCTGGAAACAGAGAATGGCGTGGCTGGCGATGTGCTGATGGATGCGGTGCGCTTCAAGCAGGTGCTCTCCAATCTGGTCAGCAATGCGATCAAATTTACCGATCAGGGCAGAGTCACCCTGAGCGTGTTTGTGATCGGTGCGGAAGAAGAGCGAACAGAAATCGCCGTTCGTATTGCTGATACGGGTAAGGGCATCGATCGCGAAACGCAGCAGCGCCTTTTCCAGCCGTTTATTCAGGGCCATCACCCGGAGGGAGGCGCAGGCCTGGGGCTGTATATCAGCCGTATTCTGGTGGAGATGATGGGCGGCGAACTCACCCTGACCAGCCAGCCCGGCCTGGGCAGCGAGCTTACTTTTACGCTCTCGCTCCAACGTCTGGCTAAACTGACTTCTTCTTCCCGGCAGGCGATCCCTGCCACAGGTAAAAGTGGACTGACTATTCTGGTGATTGAAGATCACCAGGCGGGACGATTTATTCTGACTCAGCAGATTCAGCATCTGCAACATTCAGCCACGCCAGTTGAAGACGGTGAACAGGCTCTGAAGCTCTGCCGTCAGCAGCGTTTTGATTTGATTATCACCGACTGCCACATGCCGACCATGGACGGATTTCTTTTTACCCGCCAGCTTCGCCAGTGGGAAGAGCAGCAGAAACAGCCCCGCACGCCGGTATGGGGACTGACTGCGGATGCTCAGGATAGTGCGAAAGAGGCGTGCCTGCGGGCTGGCATGGATGATTGTCTGTTCAAACCGATCGGGCTGAAAACGCTGGATGCCAGGCTGAACACGCTCTCACCCGGCATGACGCAAACGGCCAGTAAAGGCGTCACTTTTGACCCCGACGTGCTTCCGGAAGAGCTGCTTTCCCCGGAAGTCTTCGGTGAATTTATCACCACGCTGCTGGACAGCTTCAGACAGGATGCCAGCGAGCTGCGCGAACAGTTTTCCCATCAGCCCATACAGCAGGAGGAGATCTTTGCCGTGGCGCACAGGATCACCGGTGCCGCCCGTCTGATTCAGGCCAGCGGACTGGAAGAAGCCTGCCGTGTACTAATGTCCTCACCGGAAGCCCACGCGCACGAAGAGGTTCAGCAGCAGATCCGGCAGCTAATCATCGCTATGGAAGCCAGCTTACGGACTACAAAAGAAGAGTCCGGTCCTACAAGCAAATGACTCCGGATGCTGGTATCCGCGTCACGGTGCCTGGCATATAGTACTGGCTCAGGACGGGGAACGGACGTTTCCCGCTGTTTCACTGAATAAGGACTTCAACGATGAATATCAAAACAACTGTATTACCTCTGGTTATCCTGATGGGCGCTGCAGGTTTCACCACTGTAGCTTCTGCTGCCGGCAACGACTGTAATGCCAAACGCGCTGCGATCGAAACTCAGATCCAGCAGGCTCAGAAGTATGGTAACACCTATAAAATCGATGGCCTGAAAAAAGCCCTGAGCGAACTGAATGCTCACTGTACTGATGCCGGTCTGATCAAAGACGCTCAGAAAAAAGTGGAAAAGCTGGAGAAGAAACTGCGCGAGAAACAGGAAGACGTGCGTGAAGTCCAGTCCGACCTGCGCGAAGCTCAGGCGAAAGGCGACGCGAAAAAAATCGCTAAATACCAGAAAAAACTGGTTGAGAAACAGGCTGATGTTAAAGAAGTTACCGCTGACCTGCGTCAGGCTCAGGCGGAGCTTTCCGCACTGCGCGGTTAATCTACCTGCTTATTACAGAGCGCCTCTGGCGCTCTGTCTTTCTGGCGAACCGGAAACCCCTCTCAAGGATGAAGTATTTGCTGCGCCTGCTGGTGTGGTGTTTGCCATGGAGCGTTTTTGCCGCTTACGCAGAAACAGGCAACGTCTACATCATTGTTAATAATGCCTATAAAGGCCGCGTTGCGCTGAGCTTTCCCCAGCCACATTTCCCTTGCATGACAGAAGCGCTCCTGCGCGAATGGGGAGTACGCAGTGACAGCGTGTCGACCATGCTGTTCACCAATAGCTGCGTCAGCCCAAAATCTCTGGAACTGCGCGAAATTAAATTTTTCTTTGACGACCGGGCCTCGCTGCTGACGCTGGTGATCCCCGAACCACTCTTTACCAACAGAGAAAATGGCGTCACCACCAGCCGCTGGGATGACGGGATCAATGCCGCCTTTGTCGATTATCATCTCACTTATTCTCACACCACTGGCGACAACTATCGTGGCGATGACCGACAGCACAGCCTGTATGTCAGCCTGAACGAGGGCGTGAATCTTGGCCCCTGGCGTCTGCGCTACAACCCTGTTTTCCAGAAGGAAACCTGGGGAAATCCGCAGTGGCATACTGAGCGGGCGGTCGCTTTCCGGACACTGCGCACCCTGCGTTCTTCGCTGACGCTGGGTGACAACAGCACTGCCTCCACCCTGTTCGACAGCGTGAGCTACCGGGGGATCAATCTGCAGTCCGACGACCGGATGCTGCCGGACGATTACCGGCCGTTTTCTCCGTGGATACGCGGCTTCGCCCGCAGCAATGCCCTGGTCAAAATCCGCCAGAACGGTACAGTGATTTATCAGACCTTCGTCTCACCAGGGACTTTTATTCTGAAAGATGTCTACCCGCCCAACCCGGACGGGGATGTTGAGATGACCATTAAAGAGAGTGACGGGACGGAAACCCTGCGCACCCTCCCCTGGTCATCAATGCCTAATCTCGTGCACAGCAAGCATTGGGCTTACGATCTGACCGCAGGCAAGTACCGGCCTTATGTCGGTGTGGAAGCGGAAGAGCCGCTGTTTTATCAGTTCTCGGCGGGCTATGGGCTGCCTGCTGACATCACGCTTTATGGCGGTATGCAGAACTCGGATATTTATCACAGCGCCGCCGCCGGGATCGGCAAAAACCTGAACAGCTGGGGTGCACTTTCCCTGGATTACAGCTACGCCACGGCGCAGGATCCGCGGCGTAATAAGACGGTACGCGGAGGCATGGCCAGACTGCGCTATGCCAAAGCATTTCAGGAGTGGGAATCCTCATTAAGCGTGCTGGCCCAGTACTATCCCGATCAGCGCTACCGGACTTTTGGCGAGACGATCTCCCAGCAAACCTCATACTGGTGGGACTGGGAGGACGGGAAGTTTGTCGGTGAGTTTGAAGCGGAAAAAAAATCGCGGCTTGAACTGCGGTATAACCAGTATCTCTCCGAATCAGACAGCTTTTATCTGACGCTGGCACGAGAAACCTACCGGGGAAAAAACAGGGAAGAGAGCAGTCTCGAACTGGGCTACAGCGGCAGCTGGCAGGATGTCGATTATTCGGTTTATGCGCAATACAGCCATCCCAACTATGGCAAGGAGCAGGGCGAGATCGTTCTCTCTTTTTCGGTTCCTCTTGACTGGCTGGCACTGCCACGCCTGACGCTGAACATCGATCACACTACCGCCAAAAATGGCGACAATATCCGCCAGGTAGGCGTGAGCGGCACCGCGCTGGATGACTACAGCCTGAGTTACAGCCTGAGTAACACTCAGCAGCAGAACAAAAAAAGCAGTCAAAACGCCTCGGCAGATTACCAGTACAACGCCGGAGAATTGCGGCTGGGTTACGCTCAGGGAGAAGGCTTCCGTCAGCAGGCTGCCGAGATTTCGGGCAGTATCATGGCGTACCGCGAAGGGATCGTACTGGGGCAATCTTTGGGAGATACTCTCGGTATCATTAACGTGCCGGGCGCTTCCGGGATCGGCGTAGATAATCAGTACGGCACCACGACGGACTGGCGCGGGCAGGCCATCATCAGCAACCTGACGCCTTACCGGGTGAATCGCCTGTCGCTGAGCAGCTGGGATCTGCCCGACGGCATGGAACTGCCGGAAAGTGAAATTGAAGTGGTTCCCACGGCGGGCGCGATTATGTACAGCAAGTTTGCACCACCGCTGTATCACAACAAGGCCAGCGAACCGTAATCAGGGCTGCAGCGCTCTCACGGCTGCCCTGTATAACTTATTTCGCGTAGGCTTCCGTCGAAATAGTCAGCTTCACTTCATCGCTCACCGCCGGGACATATTTGTCCAGCTTGAACTCTGAGCGTTTGAAAGTGGTGGTGGCGTCAAAACCAACCGCCTGCTTTTTCACCATCGGGTGCGTGCCCTGCTTGTTCAGCACCGCGTGCAGAATAACCGGTTTGGTGATGTCTTTAATGGTCAGGTCGCCATAAACGTCCATTTTGTTTTTCCCTTTGCTGACCACTTTGGTACTTTTGAAAGTGGCCGTCGGATATTTCGCCACGTCGAAGTAATCAGCCCCTTTAAATTCTTCGGTAAGCTTATCAACATGGGTATTGATGCTGTCGACCGGAATAGTGACGTCAACTTTAGATTTGCCGATCTGAGCAGAATCGAAGTCGATGTTCCCGGTGATGTTGGATAAATCTGCGGTAGGGTGCGAGAAACCAAAGTGAGTCCAGGAAACCACGACCGAGGTATGGCCGGAGTCCATAGCGTAGCTTTCTGTCGCTGCGGCAGAAAACTGAGAGTAAACGGCGGTACTGATTAATAACGGTAAGGTAATTTTTTTGAGCAATGACATTTATTCAGACCTTATTTTCTTGAACAGTATTTTTGATAGTGCAAGATAATTCACCACGCCGATAGTGAAGATATTTGACCGGGTCTGTCAAAAAAGATTAGTTAACCCCTGGGATTATTTAAGACCGGGCGGAAATTATAAATCGACCCGCCCGTTCTTAATATTTATTCGTCCCAGTCAGGAACTGGATCGGTAAAAGTGGTCCAGCCATCCGGCCCCATCGCCATCTCCTGATCGGTTAGCAGAGCCGCCCCCAGCAGATACCTCAATGTATATTCATCCATCTCCATGCCGATAAAGACCAGCTCCTGGCGGGCATCACCCACTCTGTCATGCCACTCCTTCATGATCATCTGGCGGCTCTCTTCGTCCTGCGGCCAGTTCTCTTCGGGCACGCTGGCCCACCACATCCCCGCCCGTCCCTGACGCGAGACGCCACCGGCCTGTGACCAGTTCCTGGCAAAGGTCGGACGGCTGGCCAGCCAGAAATAGCCTTTTGAGCGCACCACGCCCGGGAGCTTGCCGTTCATCACGCTCCAGAAGCGGCCAGGATGAAACGGCCGGCGGGCGCGGAACACAAAATGGGTGATGCCGTACTCTTCCGTTTCGGGCGTGTGCTCACCGCGCAGCTCCTGCAGCCAGCCCGGTGCCTGCGAGGCCTCTTCAAAATCAAACAGGCCGGTATTCAGCACGCGATCCAGCTCAACTTTACCGAACTGCGCAATCTCAATCTTCGCCCTTGGGTTTAACCCGTGGAGGATGGTTAACAGTTTTTCCCGCTCCGGCTCACCGATCAGATCGGTTTTATTCAGCACCAGCACGTCGCAAAACTCGATTTGCTCAATCAACAGATCCACCACCGTACGCTGGTCTTCATCACCCAGTGATTCCCCACGGGAACGGATGCTGTCACTGGAGTCGTAATCCCGCAGGAAGTTCCAGGCATCGACGACGGTGACCATGGTATCGAGCCGGGCCACAGTGGAAAGACTCTCGCCCTCCCCATCGGCAAAAGTGAAGGTTTCCGCCACCGGCAGCGGCTCTGAAATGCCGGTGGATTCAATCACCAGCTGATCGAACCGCCCCTCTTTCGCCAGCCGGTTAACCTCCAGCAGCAGATCTTCACGCAGCGTGCAGCAGATACAGCCGTTGCTCATCTCCACCAGCTTTTCGTCGGTACGTGACAGTTCGGCCCCCCATCCCTGACCAGCGCAGCGTCAATGTTGACCTCAGACATATCGTTAACGATCACCGCCACGCGGCGTCCTTCACGGTTGTTGAGGATATGATTCAGCAGCGTGGTCTTACCTGCGCCCAGGAAGCCGGACAGAACCGTCACCGGCAGGCGTGTATCCTGCCGCTCAGGCTGTTGAAGTGATGACATTGTTCGATTCTCCTTCCCCTCTTACGGGGGTGATAAGCACTACACCGGCGGGCGTTGCCCGCCATCATTTACATATGTTATAACATAACATTGAGCGCAGCCAGCCCTGCTTATTTTTTTCCGGGTTACCGGGAAGGAGAAGCCGGGCGGCATTGGCCCTGGCGATAGCACTCATTTTGTGGGGATGGCAGAGAGGGACCAAAAAACGGGAGAGCCAGGCTCTCCCGTAACACTTATGCTTTCGCCACAAAGGCTTTAACCACATCCTGCCACGGCGTGGTCGGGCGGCCAGTCAGCTTGCTCAGCGTATGGCTGTCATCAAACAGCGAGCCCTGCGCCGCATTGGCATCCGAGTCGGCCAGCATCTCTGCCAGGCCATCCGGCAGACCGGCTCCTTTCAGCGCTCCGGCAAATTCTGCCTGCGGCAGATTGATGTAGCCAATCTCTTTGCCACTCTGCTTTCCAATCTCCGCAGTGAATTGTGCCAGGGTATAGGCCGTGTCACCCGCCAGCTCGTAAATTTTGTTGGACTCGCTGCCGGTCAGCACCGCAGCGGCGGCATCGGCATAGTCCTGACGGCTGGCAGAGGCAATTTTGCCCTCTCCTGCCGCGCCAATAAAGGCACCGTGAGTTACGGCAGGCGCAATGCTGACCGCATAGTTTTCGGTATACCAGCCGTTGCGCAGGATGGCGTAAGGCACGCCGGAAGCAATCAGCGCCTGCTCGGTGCCACGGTGCTCACCGCCCAGCCCCATTTTAGTGGTGTCAGCACGCAGCAGGCTGGTGTAAGCCAGCAGCTTCACGCCCGCTTGTTTTGCGGCAGCAATGACCGCTTTATGCTGCACTTCACGCTGACCAATTTCATTGGAGGAGATCAGCAGGACTTTATCCACCCCAGTAAAGGCACTGAGCAGGCTCTCAGGGCTGCTGTAATCTGCCTGCCTGAGCTGCACGCCCAGCGCAGCCAGATCGGCCGCTTTCTCCGGTGAACGTACGGCAGCGACGATCTCAGCCGCAGGGACTTTTTTCAGTAAAGCGTTAATCACTAAGCGGCCAAGTTGGCCAGTTGCGCCAGTTACTGCAATCATAATGCTCTCCTTGAGTTTTTTAAGAGCGAGATACCAGCCTGCAGGCTGGTTAAATCGCTTTGACCCAATCAGCCTATGTCATACACTAATAAAAAGTAAGTACGTACAGGAATGTTAGTATGAAATTAACCACAGAAACTGCCTTTTCTCCCCTCAGCGAAAAGCTCCGCCGTGGGGAACTGCTGGACGCGAACTGCCCGTCACGCGAGGTTTTGAAACGCCTGACCAGCCGCTGGAGCCTGTTAGTGCTGATGGCCCTTGAAGAAGAGACGCTGCGCTTCGGCGAGCTTCGACGCAAAATCGGCGGCGTCAGTGAAAGAATGCTGGCGCAGACGCTGCGCTATATGGAAGAGGACGGCTTTGTGGAGCGAATCGCTTATGAAGTGGTCCCTCCGCACGTGGAGTACCGTTTGTCTCCGCTGGGTCAGCAGGTACGTGGTCAGGTGGTAGGCCTTGCTGACTGGATTGAAATGAACCTGCATCAGATTATGGACCACCGGCGGGATTTTGCTTCTACGCCGGAAAGAGAAAACTAATCGTTTTTCAGAGTCGCTGGCGGCTGCGTCCAGTAGTTGGTATGGCCCCGGGAATAGCGAGACTGGCGTGCCGGTAAAACCGAGATAAAATCAGACCGGTGAACACCGGGTAAAGGAGAGAAAGATGCAAAGACCGTTGATCGGAGTAGGCGTGTTGATTGTGCGGGAAGGCAGGCTGCTACTGGGCCGTCGCAAAGGCAGCCATGGCGCTGGCTACTGGGCAACCCCGGGCGGACACCTGGAATTTGCTGAAACGCCAGAGGAGTGTGCCCGGCGGGAAGTGCTGGAAGAAACGGCACTGAAAGTAGGCGATCTGGCTAAGTATGGCTTCACAAACAACTTTTTTAGCGCCGAACAGAAACACTACGTTACCCTTTTTATGCTCACCAGTGACATCAGCGGCATGCCTGAAGTGCTGGAACCGGAGAAATGCGAGGGCTGGCAGTGGTTTTCTCCTGACCAACTACCAGATCCCCTGTTCGCCCCGCTGGAGACGCTGCGCCAGCAAGGCGGGCTGGATTATCTCAGCCCAGCGTCACCCTCCGCCCCTCTTCAGCACTGAGCAGCGCGGCATCCAGCACTTCAAGCGTGCGAATAGCCTGCTCCGATGTGACAGGAGGTTCGGTGCCATTTTTCACTGCGGCGGCAAAGGCTTCGTAATAAGCGTGATAGCTTCCCTGAGCCGAAGGGATGCGCTCCTCACCTTCCGCCGTGCGCAGCGTGCCCCACAGCTCGGGTTGCTCATAGCCCCAGCCTGACGGATCGTCTGCCGGGCGCTTACCGGCAAAAATCGCCTGCGCCTGCACGTCTGAGCCGTTTGAGACATAGCTACCCAGATCGCCGTAAACCCGCAAATCCCGTGCAGCAAGGTAGTTCAGCTTGCTGGAGGAGATATGCGAATGCACGCTGCTGGTGTGCACCAGAGTGATCACAAAACTGGCATCCGTCGGGCCTTCGGGCCGTTCAATCAGGTCAGTCTGCGCCAGCACCGATTTCACCGGGCCAAGCAGCCAGATGGCCTGATCGACCAGATGACTACCCATATCGCGCAGCAATCCACCTGTTTCTCCGCCTTCCAGCGTGTGCGGATCGTCAAGGTCCATGCGGTTATGCAATCGCCAGAGCTTACCTACACGCTGCTGCTCCAACACGCCGCGCAGGGTCTGAATGTCGGCATCGAAACGGCGATTATGGTAAATCCCCAGCACCACGCCTCTGGCTTTCGCCGCCGCAGCCAGTTCACGCCCGGTTTTCGCATCCGGCGCAAAAGGCTTATCTGCAATCACCGCCACGCCTGCCGCAATCGCTTCCAGTACCAGCTCGCGCCGGGTCTGCGGCGGCGTGGTGATAGTGACGATATCAACCCCAGCCGCCAGCAACTCGCTCAGACTGGCGTAGATCGGCACATCCGGAAAATCGGCTTTCGCCTTCGCGATGGTCGCCGGGGCGCGAGCCACAATGCCAGCCAGCTCAACACCCCGTGCCGCAACGATAAAAGGTGCGTGAAAATTTTTGCCGCCGGTACCGTATCCTACTAATCCAATACGCATTTATACTCCTTACCTGACGTTGGTGGCATATAAATTCCATCTATAGTAATTGATGGATTAATTTCACTCCAGCGGACAATTAACGCTGCGGTGCCATGTCAGGATACATTGCCAGCAACCGGCGCGTGACGCCATTGGTCCAGCCAAATCCATCCTGCAGCGGATACTCACCACCACCTGCCAGCACGGGCGCACGTCCGGCAACGTTGTATTTCTCGACCATCTTGTGATGGCGATGGTAGGTCGCTCCCACAACCTGCAACCAGCGCGTGGCGATCTCTTTCGCCAGCAGCTCCTCACCGTAGTTGTTAAGGCCCTTTATTGCCATCCACTGCATAGGTGCCCAGCCGTTCGGCTTGTCCCATTGTTCACCTGTCTCTTCCACCGTGGAGAGCAGGCCGCCCGGAGCCAGCAGGTGCGAACGGATTGCCGCCGCGGTGTGGGTAGCCTGTTCAAGGCTGGACATGCCGACATACAGAGGTGTGACCGAAGCAGCCGAGAACGCGCCTTTCTCACGCTCACGCCAGTTGTAATCGCGATACAGACCGGCCTCGTTGTCCCACAAATATTTGTCGACAACTTCACGACGGCGCACCGCTTTTTGCTGGAACAGATCGGCAGTAGCCGCATCATTCCTGCTGGCACTGGCAGCCAGCCGCGCGATGGTCGTCTCCAGCTTGTAGAGGAAAGCATTCAGGTCAATCGGCACGATACTGGTGGTCTGAATACTCTCCAGACGCCCCTGTTCGCTCAGCCAGCGGGAAGAGAAGTCCCAACCTGAAGCCGCACCGGCACGCAGATCGCGATATACCTCGCTGGAAGGTCGCGCAGAGTTCCTCGCGGTTTCCACATCCTCAATCCACGACTCATCGCGCGGCGTATCACGGTCATCCCAGTAGCGGTTCAGCACCGAACCATCCGACAGCATCACCACATGGCGATAAGCCTCGTTCGGCGTCAGTGATTCCGCGCCGTCCATCCAGAATTCATATTCACGCTTCAGCTGCTTCAGGTAACGATGCGCCTCGTTCACGCCATCTTTCTCAAACAGCTCAACCATCAGGGCAAACACCGGCGGCTGCGAACGGCTCAGGTAATAGGTCCGGTTACCGTTTGGGATGTGCCCGTAGGTATCGATCATCCAGGCGAAGTTATCCGCCATGCTCTTCAGCAGATCTGTCTGCCCACCAGCCGCAAAACCAAGCATGCTGAAATAGGAATCCCAGTAGTAGGTTTCCCCAAAGCGACCGCCCGGCACCACATAAGGTTCCGGCAGCGGCAGTAATGATGAGAATTCCGAATGCTTTTCCGGCTTACGGGTTAATACCGGCCACAGCGAATCAATATGTTCACCCATATTTTTATTTGGGTCAGAAACATAGCGGCTGTCATGCACTCTTGGCAGGTCGAAATTCTCCAGCACAAACGTCAGCAGATTAAAATCCTGACGTTCACGCTGCATGAAATAGCGATAGAGAATTCTTTCGGGTTCAATTTTGGGAGCGCAATCGGCGAACGTTTTACTGTCAGTAAATATCCGCGAAGATTGTACCGCCTCGAACAGCTCCTGATAGCGATCGGACGGCGTCAGGATATCCGATGCAGGCAGGCCGCGGATCGTCTCCGGTTGCGGCTCCACCACGGCGTCAAGACCAGCCTCATAATCGTGATAGTAGGCTTCATAATCTGTCTGGTTATTGTCTGTGATTAGGTCATTTTGATTAAAAGTAATAAGAACCTCCTGATGCCAATGACACTCGACAATGATGCTTAGGTGAATTTCGAAGGAAGCGATCAGTATAGTACTCTCGTCTCACAGCGCAACCTGATGATTTTATTACTGCCAATGAGATAATATTTCAGGAAATGACTGTGAGTGGGATTTTTCCCTGACAGTCATAATATTAAGTCTCTGCCGACATAAATTGACGTTGATAATCAATTACTGAAAAAAATAGCAATAACGAAACGAGAAAAAGGCGAAATATCCGGCGATCTTCTCCGTCTTCGCCCTACCAGCCGGTGGATAAATCACCACATCAGACGATTAAGCCAAATTCAGAAACGACTTAACTTTGTTCAGGAACAAAATTAATCGCAAGTGGCAGAGGTCTCTTTAAAAAAATAATTGGCTTTACCATTTACATTATATTTAAACAGTCCAATACTGACGCAGCCAGGACGTCGAGCAGCCCTTGCCATGCCTGGCATCAATAAGTTTATCTGATAGCAAACCAGACCGTTTAATCACAACCAAGGAACTCTTGTGGCACCCGTAGTAAATAAATCCGCAGCGTTGCACTCGGAAAGTCTCTCTGATGAAGACGACAGTTTAGTTTCCCCCGTTGATAATACCTCCATAAACAAAACCTATATTACCCGTGGCACCCGCAGGTTTATCCATGCCACGCTGGCGCTGTTTTGTGCCGGGCTCTCCACCTTCGCCGTCCTCTATTGTGTTCAGCCGATCCTGCCAGTGTTTTCGGAAAGTTTCCATCTCACCCCGGCGCAGAGCAGTTTGTCCCTGTCGGTGACCACGGCCATGATGGCGCTCGGACTGCTGATCACCGGGCCGCTGTCGGATGCGATTGGCCGTAAGTCGGTGATGTCCATTTCGCTACTGTTGGCGGCCTTCTTCACGCTGGTGTGTGCCACCATGAGCAGTTGGGAAGGCGTGCTGGCGATGCGTGCCCTGACCGGACTGGCTTTGAGCGGTGTGGCAGCGGTGGCGATGACCTGGCTGAGTGAAGAGCTGCACCCGGTGTTCCTCTCCTTCTCAATGGGGCTGTATATCAGCGGCAACTCGATTGGTGGGCTGGCCGGACGGCTCTCCACCGGGATGCTGGCGGATCACTTTTCCTGGCACGTTTCGCTGTTTGTAGTCGGTTTGTTTGCACTGGCCGCCGCCGGGCTGTTTTTCCGGCTGCTGCCACCTTCACAACATTTCCGCCCCAGCTCCCTGCGCCCGCGCAAGCTGCTGGTGAACTTTATGTTCCAGTGGCGGGATATCGGGCTGCCGATGCTGTTCGTGGTCGGTTTTATCCTGATGGGCAGCTTTGTCACTCTGTTCAACTATGTCAGCTATCGCTTCCTGTCAGCGCCCTTTTCGCTCAGCCAGACGGTGGTTGGCCTGCTGTCAGTGGTCTATCTGACCGGCACTTACAGCTCGCCGCGCGCCGGGATGATGACCGCATGCCATGGCCGTGGCGTGGTACTGATGGGATCGTTGGGGCTGATGCTGGCCGGACTGATTGCCACCCAGTTTGCCACGCTGTTTCTGGTGCTGCCGGGACTGATGCTTTTTGCCGCCGGTTTCTTTGCCGCGCATTCGGTTGCCAGCAGCTGGGTTGGTCATCGCGCAAGGCGGGCCAGAGGCCAGGCTTCCTCCCTGTATCTGTTCTTCTACTATCTGGGATCGAGCGTGGCAGGCACGCTGGGTGGCGTGTTCTGGAATGGCTACGGCTGGATGGGCGTTTCAGGCTTTATCGCCGTGATGCTGACCGGCGGTCTGATCCTCGCCAACAAGCTGCGTAAAATTCCCGTACTGGTGAAAAAAGTCCGCTGACCGGACAGGGCGGAAAGCTGAACTGCACCACAAAAAGCCGGACACTTCCTGGCTTTTTGTGGTGCAGTTCAGCCGCATCCGTGCTGAGTAAAGCCTGTCTGAAGATTTACTTCCCCCTGCTCAACCATTACTCTGTCGCCACATTAGTCACCTGACCGCAAACTCCCCGGGCCGGAGCCACCATGAGCGATGTTGAAAACCTGCAGGGGATGATTATCTTCGCTAAAGTCGTCGAGACGCTGAGCTATACCGAGGCGGCGAAACTGCTGGGGCTGTCGAAATCGTCAGTGAGTAAAGAGATCTCCGCTCTGGAAGTCCGCCTCGGCACTAAGCTGCTGCAGCGCACCACCCGCAAGATTGCCGTGACCGATGTCGGCATAACCTGGTATCACTACTGCGCCCGCATCCTCAGCGAGGTGAAAAGCGCCGATCTGTTTATCCGCCAGTTCCACGAAGAGCCGACCGGCAGCCTGCGCGTGGTCGCTCCGGTCACCTTCGGCTGCCAGTGTATCGTGCCGGTGCTTAATCAGTTTGTTGCCAGTAATTTGCACGTCAGCGTCGATCTGGATCTGACTGACCGCCCGGTGAACCTGGTGGATGACAATATCGACCTGGCGATTGTGGTCCGTCGCGACCGGCCGGAGCATGCTCATTGCCAGCCGCTGATCGATATCAGCTGGGGGCTGTATGCTTCGCCGGACTATCTGCGGCGCTTCCCGGCGATCAGCAAACCCGACGATCTGCCGCGTCACGATTTCATTCTGTTTCGCGGTCCGGCGCACACCATTTCGCTGCCGTTCCGTAAAGAGAAGCAAAAGCTGGATATCGAAGTCCGCAGCCGCTTTCGCGCCAACAACAGTACCGCGCTGGTGAATTCCGCCATCGCCTGCACCGGCATCGCTTATCTGCCAGACTACAGTGCACAGGAAGCCGTCAAAGCCGGCAAGCTGATCAGGGTGCTGCCAGAGTGGGAAATGGACGTGTATAAATCGTGGATCCTGAGCAAAGGTGACAGTTTTGTTTCACCGCGCGTCAGGCTGTTTATTGAAGCGTTGCAGAAGGCATTGCAGCAGAAATAACAAGGGCGGAAACCGGTTCCGCCCTTCAAATCTTAGTAGTAGTTACCGTGACGGTAATCCCACGTGGTGAAGATATCAGACATCATCGACATGATTTTATCCACGTCCAGCCCCTTACGGATCAGGATTGGGCAAGGCGTGATGCTGCGCTCGCCTTTCTGCTCAGGGACCAGCTTGCCGCTCTCGTCCACCATCGCCACCATCACACCCTGCTCGTAGCGGGTCTTCTCGGACTCGTTCGGCTGGATAGATTTCACATAGGCGTTCGCTTCAATAATCAGGTCAGCATGCGATTCAATACGCTCGCCGATCCCTTCGACCAGGCCACGGTTGCCCTTGCCTGACGGGTTAGCGGAGCTGGCGAAGGAGAATTTACCGTGGTTTTCCCACAGCTCTTTCGCCAGTTTTTCGCCAGGAATACCGAATTTGATCACGAAGCAGCTGGTCTGACGGCGGTCCATCATCAGCTCTTTCGAGCCATCTTCCGGAATACGTGCCACGGCTTCTTCTTTCCAAGGCAGGATGCAGCCCAGCAGAACGTCTTTGTCCCAGTGCTGCTGATACAGCTCTTCGATTTCCGGGTTCAGCTGCGCCAGCTCTTTCAACTGCTCCAGGGAACCACACAGCACCACACCCGGCTTGTTGCGGTTGCGCTGCTTGGCATCAAATTTACGCTCCAGGCCTTTGGCATCGGAGGTCATAATGATGTAGCCCACTTTGGTCGGGCAAACGATCATGCCGCCATCGGCAGACAGGATTTTTACCGCTTCTGGCTGTAAGCCGCCGTTCCACTGGATAGTCTTATTGCTCATGGTCACACCTGCATATCATAGAGGGTTAAATTCGTTGGTCAGCGTTTCATCCTGGCACAGCATCGTCAATTTCGCTGGCGGCGAAAGCCACTAATAACCTGTTGAAACCATCCTAACCTGGTCACTCTTTTACGCAACAATAAATGCATTCAAACGCTCATTGTTTCCCTCAGGAAACAAATGTTGCGTTTGCAGACCGGAGCGAACTTTCCTCTGCCTGAAGCCACTTAATCCTTTAGCTGACAGCGAGCAATGCAATGCAGATAACCTTTTTCCGGGCGGAAGATCAGGCCACGTTGGGCAGTTGGTTTACTTCCCAACTGGCGGTGACACAGTGGGCCGGTCCGGGCGTGAGCTGGCCGCTGAGCGCGGAGTTCCTTGCAACCCTGCTGAATTCAGACCAGCAGCAACCGGCCTCACTGCTGACTTTTTCCGGATGCGTGGAGGGCGAACTGGCCGTGGTGGCGCAGCTGGGTTTCGACTGGGATAACCATCTGGCCTGCCTGTGCAGGGTGGTGGTTAATCCACAGATGCGGGGGCAGAAACTGGCTGAAAAGATGCTGCAAACCTTGATCGTTAATGCCTTCAGGCAGGAAGCCATCGAACGTGTGGAACTGCACGTTTACCCGTTCAATATTGCTGCGGTGCGGACATATGAAAAGCTGGGTTTTGTGCGGGAAGGCGTGCGCAGACATTGTGTGGTGGTGGGGGAAGAACGCTGGGACTGCGCCCTGTATGGCATGCTGCGCACGGAATATACCGCGCACAGCATCGGCTGACTGGACCGGCATGGAATGCTCAGGCTTGATCCTGAGATCGGCCTGTGATTATCTGCCCGGTCCGAAACCTGCCCTGAGATCAGCCGGGGATCAGCCGTTCTGCCTTCAGCTTATCGAACAGCGCCACAAACGCATCGCGGGTGCACTGGTAGCCGGTGAAGCCCGCCTTACGGCTCTTGCTGATGTCGGTGAAGACTTCCATCGGGCGGCCGAGATCGGCATCGGTATGCCACCAGGAAACCAGTTTGCCGATGTCGGCTTCTTTCAGGCCGAACTTCTGCGCCATCGCCTGCCATTCGGCCGGAGCAGCGTCCATGCGGCCTTCCAGCGGCTTGATCGCGCCCGGGTAAGGCGCGGCTTCGATACCAAAGTAATCGGCAATCTGGCCCCACATCCATTTCCAGCGGAACACGTCGCCGTTGACCACGTTGTAGTCCTGGTCCTGCGCGGATGGCGTGGTGGCGGCCCATTCCAGCTGCTGTGCCAGCACGTGCACATCGGTCATGTCGGTAACGCCTTCCCACTGCGCTTCAGAACCGGGGAAGATAAATGGCTGGCCGGTCTCTTTGCACAGGCGGGCATACACCGCCAGAGTCTGGCCCATGTTCATCGCATTGCCCAGCGCAAAGCCGATGATGGTGTGCGGGCGGTGGACGCTCCAGCTGAAGCCGTATTTCTCCGCTCCGGCAAAGACTTCATCTTCCTGAGCGTAATAGAAGTTATCGACCGGCTGACGGCCCTGCTCTTCACGGAACGGCGTCACCGGCACTGCGCCTTTACCGTAGGCATCAAACGGACCGAGGTAATGCTTCAGTCCGGTGACCAGCGCCACGTGGCCGCCTTTCAGGCTGTCACCCAGCGCTTCAATTACGTTACGCACCATCGTGCCATTAACGCGAATGTTCTCTTTTTCGTTGGCCTGGCGGGCCCAGGCGCTGAAGAAGACTTTATCCACCTTCACGTCTTTCAGAGACTGGCGAACAGAGTCGCTGTCGGTCAAATCCGTCGTCAGCGCCGTACAGCCGGCAGGCACCGCAGTGCGGCCACGGGACAATCCCCATACCTGCCAGCCGTCACCGGTCAGCTGTTGGGCCAGCGCGGTGCCAATGACTCCGCTGATACCGACGATCAATGCGCGTTGTTGCATAGCTTGTCTCCTTAATGAGTGCAGAAGAAAAGCTTAATAGAGAATTAAAGTCTTATCTCAGGTATAAATTCATATCATTCGGGAATCAGAGTCACAAATGATGATCAACCAGGATCGTTTGAAAGGCATCACACCTTTTGTTGCCAGCGTTGAGCACGGCAGTTTTACCGCCGCTGCTGAAAATCTGCATCTGACCAGTTCGGCAGTCAGCAAGAGTGTCGCGCGGCTGGAAGCGCGGCTTGGCTCGCGGCTGTTTTAACGCACCACACGCCGCCTGGCGCTGACCGATGCCGGGCAGGCATTTTATGAAACCTGCACCCGCGTGCTGGGAGAGCTGGCCGAGGCAGAATCGGTGCTGGCGGCACAACGCAGCATCCCGGTCGGCAGGCTGCGCATTGCGGTGCCCAATACTTTTGGCCGGATGCATGTGATGCCGCTGCTGAATCAGTTCTGCCAGCAGAATCCGGAAATGCAGATCAACCTGGCGTTCTCGGATCGCTTTGTCGATCTGTTCGAAGAAGGGGTGGATATCGCCATCAGAATCGGCGGCCCTGCCGAATATCCACCTTCGCTGGGCTTCCGTTTTCTGGGGAATGAAAAGCTGATCTTCTGTGCCTCACCGGGGTATCTTGCCCGTCAGGGAATGCCGGGGCTGGCGGTAGAGGGCCTGCCGCTGTATATCGTCTGGCCGCGCAAAAAACAGCTGACGCCAAAGGTGGCGGCACTGCTGAGCGCACTGGAGCGGCTGAAGATTGATTGAGATTCAGAGAGAGGCGAAAACGGTCCATTTCACCCAGGGTATTAACGCGGCAGGCTTTCCACAAAGGTTCATTGTGTGCCAGGCGGTTCCGGTATTCACGGATCGTTTTCACCATATCACAAGCCCTGTCCAACATAGTGGCTCCTGAAGGATCTGGCCAGAGCCCCTTAAACACATCCGTCATCTTCGCCGCCCCAAAACAGACCTGGTCCCGGAAGCTCATCATTCATCGCAAATTCCCACGTTGAAAATTCAGTACTGGCCACCGTTTCTTCATGTATCGGTATGTGGTTCGCCCTGTGATAACGTAGTCGTTTATCCTTTCGGGCAAAGCTTGCCGCGTGACTGAAGCTTTCTTTAATGTCTTTGATTTAAAATGGAAATTCTTGCCCAGGTTCTGGGAAATAGCTCTTGTAATGAATGTTTTTCCACCACCTGAATTGAAAAGGACACGGCCAGCTCTGAACCAGCCGTATCCCGCAGTCTTACTTCACAACGTTCAGCTTCACAACTTCGGCATCACCCTGCGGTTCAGCCATCGTCTTACGCACTTTCGCCACGTCGCTGGCACTGACCTGCGCTTTGGCAGTGTTGCCCCAGCTGGTGCGGATAAAGTTCACCACGTCCGCCACCTGCTGATCCTTCAGCCGCCAGCCAAAGGCCGGCATGGTGATGCTGGATGGCGCATCCTTCATGCCTGGCAGCGTTGCGCCGCTCAGCACAATATGGATCAGCGAAGTTGGGTCTTCCTCCTGCACCACCGGGTTGCCGCGCAGCTCCGGGAAGAAGCGACGGTAGCCGCTGCCGTCGGTTTTATGGCAGGCCGCACAGCTGTCGACATATACTGAGGCTCCCGGCTTACTGTCGTCGCCTTTCCACAACGCTTTCGCTACCGCAGCATCTTCACTGAACCCGACCTGGTTTGGGTCGCGCGCGCCCAGCGACTTCAGATAACGGGCAATCGCCGTGGCATCTTCTGCACTCAGATGCTGCAGGCTGTGCTGGATAACATCAGTCATGCCGCCAAACACGGCGGTCCGATCGTTGCGACCCATTCGCAGGAACTGCACCAGGTCATCTTCGCTCCAGCGACCCAGCCCGTCACGGCTGTCGCCGCGCAGGTTGCTGGCGCTCCAGCCGTCAATCGGCGAACTGCTGCCGGACAGGTAATCGCTGCCTTCGCTGTCGTTCAGCGCTTTTTCCTGCATAGTCAGGCTGCGCGGCGTATGGCAGGCCCCGCAGTGGCCCAGCCCTTCCACCAGATACTGGCCGCGAGCCAGCACCGGATCCTGGCCTTTGATCGGCTGAAAGGCCTTCACATCCGGCGCAAACATGCCGCGCCAGATCGCCAGCGGCCAGCGCATGGAGAGCGGCCACGGAATGTCGCTCTCCTTGTTTGCCTGCTCAACCGGTTTCACGCCGTGCATAAACCAGGCATAAAGCGCCTGCATATCTTCATCGCTGACGACCGCATAGGACGGATAAGGCATCGCCGGATAGAGCGTGTCGCCATTCTTCGCCACGCCGTGACGGACTGCCTTCTGGAAGTCGTCATAGCTGTAGTCACCAATACCGGTTTTCTTGTCCGGTGTGATATTGGTGGAGTAAATATCCCCAATTGGCGTTGCCATCGACAGTCCGCCAGCAAACGGCTCACCGCCCTTTTTGGTATGGCAGGCCACGCAGTCTCCGGCTCGCGCCAGGTACTCACCGCGTTTGATCTGATCGGCACCGCTGTCGTCCGCCACGGCGGCAAAGGTGGTCATGCCCAGCATCAGGGCAGGGATTAGCATTTTCATCATGGTTATCCTTACGCCTGCACCAACGGACCCGGGTTATTCAGGTACTGTTCACGGATCGCTTTTGCTGACCAGTAAGTCAGCGCTGCCACCATACCGGTAGGGTTGTAGCCCAGCCCCTGCGGGAACGCGGACGCGCCCGGCACAAACACGTTAGACACATCCCAACTCTGCAGGTAACGGTTCACCGCACTGGTTTTCGGATCTTCACCCATGATTGCCCCGCCATTCATGTGCGTGGTCTGATAAACCGTGGTATCGAAATGCGTTCCCGCCTGCTTCGGCGACCCACTGATCAGCGTTGGATTCATCGCTTCGGCGATTTTATGCATCCGGCCGTGCATAAACTGCGACATTTTGATGTCGTTGTCCTGCCAGTCGAAGGTCATACGCAGCAGCGGCTGGCCAAAGGCATCCTTGTAGTTCGGATCGAGGTCCAGGTAGTTATTGCGATACGACTGGTGCGCACCGTGGGCATCCATCGATACATGGTGCGTGTAGTGGTCGGCAACCGCTGCCTTCCACTTGCTGCCCCAGTTCGGCGTACCCGGAGGCGTCGGCAGGCCAGAGATCGGCTTCACGCCAGCCTGGTTGACCCAGAATGGTGAACCGCCGACAAAGCCATATTTGCCGTGGTCAAAGTTGTCAGCGTTAAAGTCGTCCACGCCCACGCCTGCGCCACCAGCACCGATAAAGTTGTTGGTGAACACGTCCTTATCGAAGAAGGCTTTAATCGTGGAGATATTCTGATAAGCGAAGTTACGGCCTACCGTGCCCTCGTTAGTCACCGGATCGTACGGCTTGCCGATGCCGGAAAGCAGCATCAGGTGCACGTTGTGGAACTGAAAGGCGGAAAGGATCACCAGGTCAGCAGGCTGCTCAATCTGACGGCCCAGCGCATCGACATAGGTCACGCCGATCGCGCGCTTTTTATCAGCCGTCAGGTTAACGCGCAACACGTTGGCATTTTCACGCAGCTCGAACTTCGACTCCTGACGCAGTGCAGGCAGTACGTTAACGTTCGGCGACGCTTTGGAATACATGTAGCAGGCATAGCCGCTGCAGTAGCCGCAGAAGTTGCACGGCCCCATCTGTGCGCCGTAGGTGTTAGTGTACGGGCCTGAAGTGTTGGCAGAAGGCAGATCGTAAGGGTGATAGCCCACTGACTCTGCCGCCTGAGCAAACATCTGGGCAGAGAAGGTGCGCTTCTGCGCGGGCAGCGGGAACTTGTCGGAACGGTCCGGTGCAAAGGGGTTACCCTTGCCCTGGCCGATCACTTTCCCTTTCACGCTCCACTCCGAACCGGAGGTGCCAAACACCTTCTCGGCCTGATCAAAGAACGGTTCCAGCTCATCATAGGTGACGCCAAAATCCTGGATAGTCATCCCTTCAGGAATGAACTTCTTGCCGTAGCGCTCTTCGTAGTGGCTGCGCATCCGCAGTTCGATCGGGTCCACGCGGAAGTGAACGCCGGACCAGTGCAGACCCGCTCCACCGGTACCGGTGCCCGGTAAGAAGGCGGCCAGCTGGCGATAAGGCTGCGCGGTCTGCGCGGCGTTATGACGGATAGTAACGGTGCTTTTTGACAGATCCTGGAACAGCTTTTTACGGATGTTATAGGTCAGCTCGTCAATAACCTGCGGATAAGCGCCGTCAGGATAGGTATCACGGTGCGGACCGCGCTCCAGCGCCACCACATTCAGGCCCGCTTCGGTCAGCTCTTTGGCCATAATCGATCCGGCCCAGCCGAAGCCGACAATCACCGCATCCACTTTTTTCATTTCGTTTGCCATGGTTACGCTCTTTCCCCTCGAATCGATACCGGTGGGAACGGATAGCGCTCTCCACGTTCAACCCAGTCCATAAAGTCCGCACGGGCACCCGGGAAGTTAATCAGCGTCCAGCCGACCATGCCCTGATTGCCACCGTGGATTGGATCGCTGAAGAAGCCCTCGCGGGTGTTCTGCAGCAGAAAGGAGAAAAAGACTTTGGCCGGAACCTGTCTGAACTCAACGCTGCCCGCTTCGAAAGCCTGCAACAGTGAGTCCTGCTGGTCGCCACTGAGCCGAGCAAAGACTTTACCGTGCTGCGCTTTCGCCACGGCATCCGCATCTGCCAGTCCCAGACGGTAAATCTGGCGCGGCACCAGCGGATACTGGTAGCCCAGTTCTTTGTCGGCATCCGGGTGGAAAGGCCCCTGCATATACCAGTTGGAACCAATGGCGTAAGGGGTGTTCATCTGGCGGTCGATATACTCCGGCACGCCAGCTTCCAGCGCGCCCGGACCACGATCGTCAGCAGGGATCAGGCGGGCGGCTGCCGCCTGCAAAAAAGCATACTCTTCAGGGGTAAACCAGGTTGGCTGGTAATCGCGAGCTTTCTGCGGTCCGGCAGGAGCGGTCTCTTTTGCCGCGGCTGGAGTGGAGGCGGTTAGTGCGCCCAGCCCGGTGCCGCCCAGTGCCATGGCTGGGGCCAGGGTAATGGTTTTCAGCAGAAAGTCCCGGCGGGAACTTCCGGTTTTTTCGTTCGACATGACATTGCCTTTTCAAGCTTAGCCCTGGTGAGGAAGGCTAAGGGTTCACGGTTGCTTGCGGTATTTTTTTAGTGGAGTTCAGGCGTACAAATTGGTTAGCGGCACAATGTTACCGGTAACAATGACACTTATTGTATCCGATCTTTTTGCAAACATTTAGCGTAACGAAACAAAATGGCACAAATTCATTAACAACTTTCGCCGTGATGAGCAGGAAATGTTACAATTTCGCTCAGGGCAACTTTTTATGCTAAATTTTCTTATTAAAGGCAGCAATTCAAAATTTAACTCCTGTCCGAACCCCTTAGGATTGAGGGTTCCCTATAAAAATAAAGTGGTTGCAAAACAACATGAGTGAAATCAGTTCGGCAGGGATGACATCGCCGTCCGCAGAGAAAGTGAACACCAAACGCCTGTCCGCCAGGATCGATGCCCTGCCCGCTTCCGCCGGGCTGTGGCGCTTTATCGCGCTTCTCTCGTTAGGCGGATTTTTTGAGCTTTATGACCTGTTTCAGACCGGCTATATCAGCGCGGGCCTGCTGGCCGAAAACATCTTTCATGTCGGCAGCCAGGGCGTGTTTGGTCTATCCGATCAGGCGGCGTTTGCCTCTTCGACCTTCCTTGGTCTGTTTACCGGAGCCAGTCTGCTGGCTCCCTATGCCGATCGTTTTGGCCGCCGTCTGACTTTTATGTGCGCGCTGGCGTGGTACGGCTGCTTCTCGCTGATCATGGCCTTCCAGAATCAGGCCGAATGGATCATCTTCTTCCGCTTTCTGATCGGGGTTGGGCTGGGGATTGAGCTGGTCACCATCGATACTTATCTGACCGAATGCGTGCCAGGCTATCTGCGCAGCAAAGCCTTCGCGTTTGCCTTCTTTGTGCAGTTCCTGTCGGTGCCTGCCGTGGCACTGATGTCCTGGTGGCTGGTGCCGCAAACCCTCTTCGGCTTAACCGGCTGGCGCTATGTGGTGATTGCCGGGGCGCTGTGTTCGTTGGTGATCTGGCTGATCCGTAAGAATTTGCCGGAATCGCCGCGCTGGCTGGCGCAGCAGGGCAGGCACAGTGAAGCGCATCAGGTGGTGAGCCTGATGGAAGCGCGCTGCGGTGTCCCTTCCACAGCCCCCCGGGACAATGAGATTGAAACGGGTGAAATCATCGAGAAGAAAGGGACCTTCCGCGATATCTGGCGGCCGGAATACCGTCAGCGTACGCTGATGCTGGTGGTGATGAACTTCTTCCAGTCCATCGGCTTCTTCGGCTTCGGCAACTGGCTGCCCGCGCTGCTTTCCGGCAAGGGAGCCAGCATCACCCACAGCCTACTGTATGCCTTCTTTATCACCCTTGCCTATCCACTCGGCTCGCTGATTTGCAGCCGCTACGCCGACCGGATCGAGAACAAGTGGCAGATCGTTCTCTCCTCGCTGATGACGGTGATTTTCGGCACGCTGTTCGCCCTGCAGAGTGACCCGGTGCTGCTGATTATCTGCGGCTTCTGCATCACCTGGTCCAACGCCTGGCTGACCTACAGCTACCACGCCTATCAGACCGAGGTGTTCCCCACCTTTATCCGCGCCCGTGCGGTGGGCTTCTGCTACTCGTTCAGCCGGCTTTCAACCGTGTTCAGCAGCATTCTGATCGGCATGATTTTGCAGGTGGCAGGCTCGCAGGGGGTGATCGCCTTTATCGTGATCAGCATGTTGATTGTAATGCTGGTGATTGGCGTGTTTGGTCCGAAAACGCGGGGACTGAATCTGGAGAATATCTGAGGCGAAAGCGGGAGGACATTGCAGTCCTCCTGTCGGGGGTACTATGTGGCTGTCGGTAAGCCGGGATCGTTAAGCGCCTCCCTGTTCAGTAGCACTCCGGTACCAGGCGGAGCCTCTGCGGCAGGCGGCGTGACGGCAAATCGCTCAGGCGGGTTAAACAGCTTAAGCCGGGTCTCCGACGGCTGCTGGCGACCAAAATAGTACCCCTGGAACAGCGTACAGCCTTCGTTTTTCAACTGCTCGTACTGCTCACTGCTTTCCACCCCTTCTGCGGTGATCTGAATATCCAGACTGCGGCTCATCCCGGTAATGGCGCGGATAATCGCCAGCGCTTCACGGCTGTCCTTCATATCATTGATAAACGACTTGTCGATCTTGATCTTGTCGAACGGGAACGATCGCAGATAGCTCTGCGACGAACACCCTGTGCCGAAGTCATCCAGCGCAATTCTCACCCCCAACGCCTTCAGCTTCTGCAGAGTGCGGATATTCACCAGGGTATTATCCAGCAGGACCGATTCGGTAATTTCGACCTCCAGCCGGTGCGGAGCCAGTCCGGAATCTTTCAGTGCGGCTTCCACTACCGAGACCAGCGAACTGTTTTTGAACTGCAGCGGCGAGAGGTTGACCGCCACGCTCTGATGCTCAGGCCAGCCAGCGGCTTCCCGGCACGCTTCGAACAGCGCATAGGCCCCCAGCGAGTGGATCAGCCCGGTCTCTTCGGCGATGGGGATAAAGTCCATCGGCATGATCAGCCCTTTTTCCGGGTGATGCCAGCGCATCAGCGCCTCGTAGCCGATGATGTCCAGCCCCTGCCCATTGGTGATTGGCTGGTAATAAAGCTTCAGATGGCGACCGGTCATAGCCTCGCGCAGGTCGGTTTCAATCATCCGGCGCTTGCTGGCAGCCTCACCCATTTCCGCCGAGAAGTGTTCAAAGCGGCTGCGTCCGTTGCGTTTGGCTTCGTACAGAGCCATATCCGCACAGCGCAGCAGTTCATCCTTGGTGGTCATGCCCCTGTCGGCAATGGCAATGCCCACGCTCAGGCCGACCGACAGATTATGGCCATCCACGTTGAACGGTGGCCTGATCACGTCGATCAGCCGCTGGGCAACCGTTTCAGCCTCATCAACGTGGGTAAGTCCCGGCAGTACGATAGAGAATTCATCCCCACCATTTCGCGCCAGCGTATCCTGGTCACGCAATACGCCGCGTAACCGGCTGGCAACGGCTGTCAGCAAGTCGTCACCGACCTGATGACCCAGCGCATCGTTAACATTCTTGACGTTGTCCAGGTCCAGGCAGAGCGCGGCGGTATGCTTATCCGTGTCGCGATCGGCCCGCAGCGCTTCATTCAGGCGCTGGCTGAACAGCACGCGGTTAGGCAGGCTGGTCAGGTTATCGTGGTGCGCCATGTGGTGAATGCGCGCATCCGCAGCGCGCTGGTCCGTGACGTCATCGGCAATCAGCAAAACATAATTGGTACGCGCATCGCTGCCCCGAATAATCGAAGCGGAAGCGTTGATGATCCTTTCCCCACCACGGGTGTTAAGCAACTGCTCGTTTTTATGTACCCCTGCGCTGCGCTGAGCGGCATTCGCCAGCTGGGCGAAATAGCTGCTCACTTCCTGTGTCGTGCATTCAGACAGTTTTTTGCCCGACGTCTCGTTCTGACGGATACCCAGCAGCTGCTCTGCTTTGCTGTTCAGCAACAGAATTTCCTGCGAGACCACATCTTCAACAATCACGCAGGATGGGATATTGGCAATAATGGTATCCAGGAACTTCGACAGGGAGGCGGTGCGGGCACTGTTTTGCTCAGCCAGATCTTTCGCCCGCAGGATCTGCTGCTCGTACTCCCGCACTTCAGTACAGTCACGGGTGATTTTGGCAAAACCAATCAGCGTGCCGTCTTCCGCCTTAACGGCGTCCAGTACCACGTGGGCCCAGAAGGAGCTGCCGTCTTTGCGATAGCGCCAGCCTTCCACCTCGTAACGGCCGGTATCTGCTGCAGTGCGCAACGCAAGCTGGGGCAGACCTTTAAGCCGATCTTCCGCGCTGTAGAAGCAGGCAAAGTTTTTGCCAACGATCTCTTCAGGCTTATAGCCTTTGGCCCGTTCTGCTCCCGCATTCCAGTTAGCCACAGTGCCATCCGGCTTCAGCATATAGATTGCGTAGTCGACTACACTCTGCACCAACAGCCGGTACATCACATCACTATTTTCATTCATGGGCTTTTCGCCTGATCACCAGCTGCTGCCCGGATGTCACCCTTGTCAGTCCCGGCACTACAGGTACGCCATCCCCTGGCGCAAATGGGGGTCGCTCCATACCGGTGAATCGGTCAGAGCGCTGCTTTTTTAGGAAAATTCTGTACTAGCTATAAACTGAAAAGCGCCGCCAATTCAAGAGATTTCCTCCTTTACTCAGAGGTTCTTTCCTGTTTATCGGCATTGATTAAAAATTATTCAGCATTTATTTCTTTAAAGAGGGGCTGTAATCAATAGAAACAACCGCAATGAGATTGTTAACGGCAAAAAGCGTTATAAAAAGAGAACAATACCAGGAGTGCCTATGTTTAAATCTTTTTTCCCCAGGCCTGCGCTCTTTTTCAGCAGTGTCGTTCTCTGGTCTGCGATTGCCATTTTGCTGTGGTTCGGTGAAGCCCGTGAGTGGCTTCTGCATCTGGCGCTTTTCTCTCACGGAGCGACTCTTCCGCTGCCGAATAACGCGCTGCGCTTTATGGCGCCGTCAGGGCTGACCTTCTACCTTTACTATCTGCTGGTGGTGGTGCTGTTTGCCGGATTCTGGTCGCTGTTCAGCCCGCATCCGTGGCAGCGCTGGTCGGTGCTCGGTTCGGCGCTGATTATCTTTGTCACCTGGTTTTCCGTGCAGGTTGGCGTGGCGGTCAATGCCTGGTACGAACCGTTTTATGATTTGATCCAGCGCGCAATGGCTCACCCCAACACCGTGAAGATTGAAACCTTTTACAGCCAGCTTGAAGGGTTCCTCAGCATCGCACTGATTGCGGTGGTGATTGACGTGCTGAACATGTTCTTTATCAGCCATTACGTGTTCCGCTGGCGCACGGCGATGAACAATTACTATATGGATCACTGGGCTGAACTGCGGGGGATTGAAGGGGCTGCCCAGCGAGTACAGGAAGACACCATGCGCTTCTCCTCCACGCTTGAGGATATGGGCGTCAGCTTTATCAATGCCATCATGACGCTGATTGCCTTCCTGCCGGTGCTGGTTGCCCTGTCAGTCCACGTGAAAACCGTGCCAATCCTCGGCAGTATCCCCTACGCGCTGGTGATTGCTGCCGTACTGTGGTCACTGCTGGGGACAGGGATGCTGGCGGTGATCGGTATCAAGCTGCCGGGTCTGTCGTTCCGTAACCAGCGGGTGGAAGCCGCCTACCGTAAGGAACTGGTGTACGGCGAGGATGACCCGCATCGCGCCAGGCCGCCAACGGTAAGGGATCTGTTCCACAACGTGCGTAAGAACTACTTCCGCCTCTATTTCCATTATCTGTACTTTAACATTGCACGCATTCTCTACCTGCAGCTGGACGCAGTATTCAGCCTGTTTGTGCTGTTTCCGTCGATCATAACCGGCGCGATTACGCTTGGGCTGATGACGCAGATCACCAACGTGTTCGACCAGGTGCGCGGCTCGTTCCAGTATCTGATTAACTCGTGGACGACGCTGGTGGAGCTGCTGTCGATCTACAAACGTCTGCGCAGCTTCGAACGCACGCTGAATGAGTTACCGGATCATGAGGATGTAGCGGCTTAATGGCGCGGAGAATTCGGACCATTTGGGAAGACCTTTGAACCAACGACTCTGAGGCTTACAGCGCGGGGAACCCTGGCCGGGAATAAAGCGTCTCAGGCCAGGGACGGCCTGAGTCGAGCTGCCACTGACGGCGCTTTTGCGTCTTTATGAGCGGCCAGGGTTCCCCGCGCAGGCACTGTTTTAGCTTTAAGCTATTAGTTCTCAGTTTCCAGCCAACTTCGCAAACACCCTCTCCACCGCGAAAGCTCCCGGATCCGTTACCCCATTCAGGCTGTCCTTATTCAGATAGGAAGAGCGACCGGCCTTCGCCGAATTCATCTGCGCCGTAGCATCCGCACCTTTCTTCGCTGCGGCCGCCACTTTCTCCAGCCCTTCGCCCTTCACCAGCGCGGCAAACGCCGGATCCAGCGCATCAATCATCGTACGGTGTCCCGGACGTGCACCGCCGTAATGTTGCATGCGGTCCAGTCCCCAGCTCAGCGCCTCCGGCAGCGATTTACCCTCTTCCAGCTTCTGCCCCGCCGCGGTAAACATGATCGACATCAGCACCCCGCTGGAGCCGCCCATCACCACCGCCAGCTCGTCACCGACCTGCGTCAGCAGGCTGTGCAGCTCGTTCAGCGGCAGCTGTTTCGCTTCCAGCGCCTTCAGCACCTTCCCGGCACCGGCAGCAAAGGTGGAACCGGTATCGCCATCGCCCACTTTAGCATCCAGCTGATTCAGCTCGCTTTCCAGATCCATCAGCGTGTTGCAGATACTCTCAACAACGGCTGCAACCTCTGCATTCTCTGACGGCTTAGCTTTCTCACCGCGGGCCACTTTTTCGCCTTTGATCGGCATAATATCCTGCACTTTCACCGCAGGTTTCCAGCCGTTTGCCTCAACCGGCGCGGTAAGCGCTTCAGCCAGGGAGGCGGAAAGGACCAGAGTGGAGAGTGAAAACCCTTTCATGTCCAGCGCGCTGACCAGCGTGGCCGGGCCAATCAGTAGCTCTACCTGCTTACCCAGTGGAGAACGCAGCGCTTCACGGGTCAACACCGCCATTTCAAGCTCAGAAAAACCACCGAGGTTATTCACCAACAGCGCCACTTTCTTATTATCCGGATTCTTTGCTGTCAGTTTCTCTGCAAGCGTGGCGACAATTTCCTCACTGTTCTGCGTCTTCAGCGTTGAAGCACCAGGTTCCCCGTGGATCCCCATCCCCAGCTCGCCCTGCCCTTCCTTCACGCGGTCATCCCGCTTTTCACCCGGCACGTGGCAGGTGGAGAATGCCAGGCCGATACTGGCTGTGGCTTTAATGGCCTCACTGGCCAGCGTGGTAACCTCCTGCAGCGATTTCCCCTGAGCGGCAGCAAAACCGGCAACCTTATGCACCAGTGCCGTACCGGCGATACCGCGCGGCTGTGGATTGTCCGGCAGGGCAATGTCATCGGTTACCATCACCAGCTCCACCTTAAAGCCCAGCTTTTTCGCTTTTTCCGCCGCCAGACCAAAGTTAAGGCGATCGCCGGTATAGTTTTTCACGATCAGCAGGCAGCCTTCATCACCAGTGACATTGATGATGGCGCTGAGCACGGCATCCACGCTTGGCGAGGCAAAAATATCGCCGCAAACCGCCGCCGTCAGCATCCCTTTCCCGACAAAACCCACGTGGGCAGGCTCATGGCCCGAGCCACCACCAGAAATCAGCGCCACTTCTTTTTTATCCCAGTCATTGCGCACCACCACCCGGATATCCGGCCCGGCATCCAGCAGGCTGATATTGTGGTAACGGCTGCTGAGCAGCGTCCCTTCGATAGCTTCACTGACCAGCTGATTTTTCTGATTCATAAAGAACTGGCTCATCGCATTACTCTCTCTGATGTTAGAAAATAGTCGCTAAGTCACTAACTGTAGTTGAATTATTCCAACGGAATTGATGAAATATGCGAAGCGGATTAAAAAAAGCAAAGTGTGAAGCAGGTATAATTTCCGTTAAAATAAGATTTATCCTTAGTCATTCAGCTAAGTCATTAACACCTGTTTCATTTTTAATCAACGTGTTAAATAATAATGTCATACTGGTGAGCTAACTTACCCTCCCACAGAGCCTCAGTTAAGAAAAATCTGCGAAGATAAAAAACCTCATGATAAATAAGGATTTTAATTTTAAAAATATCGCATTTATCTTATTTCCCTGCCAGATGCAAATTTAAAATTGCAGTCACCAGAACTTTTAATATAAAGTCCCTTTCATCGTCTGAAAAGCTTCGATGCAATAAAGGGATTTTATTGAGAAAGCTGTGACCTCTCGTATTAATTCCAAAAAGTCTGCTACTGCAAGCACATTATAATTAGATTGCCACCAGCAGCAGACCTCACCACCGTTTCATCACGTCAACACCAGGGCGTTATACAGGGCGGGCCGCAAGGCCTGCTTTTTTTTGCCGCAGCCTGTCAGTTTCACGACACAACCTGTCAGTTTTGCACCAGTGAACGCATAACCGACTCGGCACAATAAAGGCTCATTCTTCAGGAGAGCCCAGATGCTGTTAACCCCGAGCGACAAATACGCCCCTTTTCCACCGCTGTCCTTACCCGACCGCCAGTGGCCCGGAAAAATCCTGCAGCAGGCCCCGCGCTGGTTATCAACAGACCTGCGCGATGGTAATCAGGCACTGGCCGAACCTATGGACAGTAACCGAAAAAAACTGTTCTGGCAGTTGTTGCTCCAGTGCGGATTAAAGGAAATTGAAGTGGCTTTCCCTTCCGCCTCGCTGACAGATTTCAACTTTGTGCACGAGCTGATTGAGGAAAAGCTGATCCCCGATGGAGTCACAATCCAGGTCCTGACGCAGGCTCGCAGCGACTTTATCGACCGTACCTTTGTCGCGCTGGAGGGTGCCAGGCATGCAACGCTGCATTTATACAACGCCACGGCACCGGTTTTTCGCAAACTGGTCTTTCGTCAGAGCCGAGAAGAGATCGTTGCGTTGGCGGTCAGTGCCGCCCGACAAATCAGATTGCGCTGCGCCAGCCTGCCGGAAACGCACTGGACCTTTGAATACTCACCAGAAACCTTCTGCTTCACCGAAATGGACTTTACTTTGCACTGGAAATTTGCGAAGCCGTTGCGGCGGTCTGGCAGCCCTGCGCTGCGCGACCCATGATCATCAATTTACCGGCAACGGTAGAGGTCAACACGCCGAACGTTTATGCCGACCAGATTGAGTATTTTTGCCGCCATTTCAGCCAACGCAGTCAGGTTTGCATCAGCGTTCATCCCCATAATGACCGGGGAACGGGTATCGCCTGCGCAGAACTGGCCCTGCTGGCCGGGGCCGACAGAGTCGAAGGCTGCCTGTTCGACAACGGCGAACGTACCGGTAATGTCGATCTGGTGACGCTGGCACTGAACCTCTATACCCAGGGTATCCCGCCTGGCCTCGATTTCAGCCAAATCAAACAGGTAGTGGATGTTGTGGAAGAGTGCAATCAGCTGCCGGTCCATCCACGCCACCCTTACGCTGGCGAACTGGTCTTCACCGCCTTCTCTGGCTCCCATCAGGATGCGATCAAAAAAGGCTTTGCAGCCCGTCAGTCATCTCCGCAGGAACTCTGGGAAGTTCCCTATCTCCCGCTCGATCCAGCCGATATCGGCTGCAGCTACGAAGCGGTAATCCGCGTTAACAGCCAGTCAGGAAAAAGTGGCGCCGCCTGGATGATTGAGCAGAATCACGGGCTGAGGCTGCCACGATCTCTTCAACAGCATTTCAGCCAGCATGTGCAACAACAGGCTGACGGACAGGGAGGGGAAATGACCCAGTCACTGAATTGCAGCCCCGTTTCGTAATAAAAACGCCTGGCCAGTGTCCGGCTGCTGATGCTGAGCTGTTGCGGGGCATTTTACATCGTCCAGCGCTCGCCTGGCTCATTCCGGATTTTCTGACACAGCGCTTTAAGTGGCGGTGTATTCGGCTCGGCAGTGAAAACGGCAGCACGTCCATCACCCGGATTTCATCCAGCAACAGCTCATAAATCCGTTCGGTGCGGGTGTGTGGCTGGTATTGTTCTGGCAAAGCCAGCGCCGCAATAATCAGCTCCCTGAGCAACGGTGAAACCTGCACCACCTGGCAGGTGGCAGGCAGATCGGCCCTGGCCAGCGGATCGATAAATACTGTCCGGGCAGCCACCTGACCAGTAATGTGCAGCGCATGCCGGACGCCGGGAGGTAAAACTGGGGCTGAGGGTGGTGGACATAACGGCTTCCGTCATCAGAGTATCAGGAAAACTTATCATGCCCGGAGAATGACTGACAGACTCAACTGAAGGGGCCAGCCCCTTCAGTTGCAACAGGATTAACGGAAGACGCTGATTGCCTCAACCAGCCGGGTGGCCTGATGTGCCATACGGCCAGAAGCCTGTGCCCCTTCTTCCACACGGGCAGCATTCTGATGGGTGATATTGTCCAGCTCTTCCACCGCAAGGCTGACTTCACTCAGGGCCGTAGCCTGTTCAGCAGTGGCCGAGCTGATCTGCGCGATCAGGGAAGTCACGTTCTGCACCTGGGCGACAATGTTTTCCATGGTTTTTCCGGCATCGTTAACATGGCAGCTGCCCGACTGCACTTTCAGGGCACTGGTTTCCACCAGGTCTTTGATTTCACTGGCAGCTTTGGCGCTGCGCTGCGCCAGGCTGCGTACTTCACCTGCCACTACCGCAAAGCCTTTGCCCTGCTCGCCTGCTCGCGCAGCCTCAACCGCCGCATTCAGCGCCAGGATGTTAGTCTGGAAGGCAATACTGTCAATCACGCTGGTAATATTAGCAATTCTCTTCGAACTGTCGGCAATTTCGACCATCATGCTGACCATCTCATGCATTGCCTTGCCACCCTGAGTCGCCGCATCACGGGTGCTGCCCGACAGGCTGTTCACCTGCTGCGCCGTTTCCGTATTGCTTTTCACCGTAGCGGTCAGCTCATTCATGGTGGCTGCCGTCTGCTGCACATTGGCGGCGGCATGCTCAGTGCGGCGGCTGAGATCGTTATTGCCCTGGGCGATGGCGTCGCTGGCGCTGAGCACATTGATTGCCTGACCGCTGACATCATCCACTAGCCAGCGAAACATCAGGCCCAGCTGGCCGATAGCCCGCAGCGTGGTACCCACTTCATCCACCCGATCCATCTGCTCACCTTTATGGCTGGCTCCGGTTGCCACACGCAGCGCCTGCTGGCACATGCGCTCTACCGGACGGGATATTTGCTGCTCCATCAACGCGGAGGCCAGGAACAGCAATACGACCATGGCAGCGGTGAAAATCCCCAGCGGCTGGCCGGGAAGCCCCAGAACCCACACAACGGCGACGCTCAGCGGCAGTAGGGCCAGCAGCAGTGTTCGAATGCGCCAGCGCAGAGGCAGGGTTTTCCCGGCCGATAACCAGCGCAGCGGGCCGGTGCGCACCAGCAGCCCCTTATGGAAACGCCAGCTTCTCCGTTTGCCTTCCCGAAACTCACGGTAAAGCACTTCTGTCTGTTGGATCTCCTGCTTTGCAGGCCTGGTGCGCACCGACATATAGCCCTGCACTTTGCCCTCTCTCACCACCGGAATGGCGTTGGCACGCACCCAGTAATGATCGCCATTTTTACGGCGGTTCTTCACCAGTCCAGTCCAGGGTTCGCCCTGCTTCAGGGTGGCCCACATATCAGCAAAGGCCTCCGGCGGCATATCAGGATGGCGCACCATATTATGAGGCTGTCCGTTAATCTCATCCGGCGTGAAGCCGCTGACCGCAACAAAAGCATCGTTCGCGTAAGTAATGTGGCTGCTGGTGTCGGTGGTCGACATCAGCGTCGCACTTTCATCAAACACATATTCCTGCTGTGTTACGGGTAAATTCGTGCGCATGGAGCGGATCCTTAATGCGGGCACCAAAATTGGCCTAAGAGTTAATGATTTGTGATTTTTATATTTTCGGCGCTCAGGCGGGGATCTTTAGCGGTCGGAGTTAAATTTCGCCTTACCGTTATTACGCAACAAAATCCCGCCAGCAAGGGAAGCCTGCAAAGTGAACCGGTTCCAGATAAGTAATGACCACAAAATCTCTAAATCATTATTATAAAGAGGAGTTTTAGAGTATTACGGATGTATCTTTCAGCGGAGAAAGGACGGGCTGAGGAAACCCCAGCCCGTTATCATCAGAAAGTCCAGCGGACACCGGCGTTATAGTTCCAGCCCTTCGCACCGTTGCTGTCGATCTCTTTGCGGTAGTCCGCTTCGGCATAGACCGAGATATCTTTGGTGAAGGTGGTGGTCCCCCCATCCCGACCTGCCACATCTGACCAAACCTGCCGCTGGTGAAAGTGGTATCCAGGTTGTCGCTTCCTTCCGCTCCCACGGTAGTTTTCGCCTTGCCGCCCCAGCCTTTGTAGTAGTTGGCACGCAGATACGGTGTGTACTGCCTGCCGCCCTCATCGCTCCAGCTGCGATCCAGTCGCGCACCGACACGTCCCACCGTCTGGCTGTAATCGTCGTAATTCACCGTCAGGTTGTCTTTGTCGGTGAAGTTATCCATCCCCAGATGCAGGTACATTAGCTGGGCCTGAGGCTCCAGACGCACTCCACTGCCCAGCTCAATCGGATAGCCACTCTCCAGCGAGGCACTCCAGCCTTTGCCTTTGATTTTTACCACATTTTTCTGTCGGACGATATCCGTGTCACCACGATGCCAGTCATAAGTCAGCACGCCATCGAGGTAGAAACCGCTGTCACGCATCCAGGTCATGTACAATGCCAGGCTGTCACTGTCGAAAGTGGTGCTGCTGTAACCATCAACCGCGTCTGGCTTCACACGGGTGTTAATCACCCCGCCGGTATCAACTGAAACACCACTGCCACTTACGTCCAACCCAGTGCCGGAGGCCACATCCAGCGTACCGTTATTATTGAAGGTACTGCTGTTACGCAACCGGATACCGGTGTTGTTGGCACCCGTCAGCCTGACCACATAATCGTTGGCCAGCGTTGCGCCGTTATTCACGTCAAAACCAATAATATTGCTGCCGCTTCCCTGAATATCCGCTCCGCTGTCAACGGAAGTCGGTCTGGTGACGCCGGTCAGCGTATTGCTCAGGCTGCTCTCCTGATTATCAACCTGCACCCCAATGCTGTTGTCTCCGTTCAGGATAATCTGGCTGCCAACAAACAACGTGGCCCTTGCGCCGCCATCCACTCTGACCGCGGTGGCTCCCTCACCGTTCACCGTGAACTTATCGCTACTGAGCAGATAAGTATCGCTGCCGGAAGCCACTATCCCGTGAGTATTGGCACCGTTGAGCGTGACATCCAGCGGATCGAATAAATTGAGTACCGCACCAGAACCCAGGCGATAAAGCGTTGATCCATCAGTGTTTACATCTCTGACGTGGTTGTCAGGGAGGATAGTTGAGAAGAGGCCCCGGGCATAGTAGGCAGTCTGATTAATATTGTTGAAAACAGGCGATCCGTTACTCCCTACCCTGATTAGCCCCCCACTGATGGCTTCATACCCGACCGCATTTTCCCCGTTCAGGTTCATCACTCCATCCTGCTGAACAGCAGCGAGCGAACCCAATGCCAGCACGCCAGTGGAAGGTTCAGAAGCACTGCCACCATTGACGTTAATCGTGCCGCTATTGGTGACTCCGGCAGTGTCATTTCCGGCAAGACCATCGACGTAGAGGCCAGTCCCGCCATTGTTAACGGTGATATCCCCACTGTTGCTGACGCTGGCTCCATACTGCGCCAGTATGCCCGTGCTGTTATCACCGCCCTGCGTAATATTCCCGGTGTTGGTCAGACTGGCCTGATTGTGCACTATCAGGCCGGTTTGTTCAGATCCAAGGGAGATATCCGCATGGTTGGTCAGAGATGTATTGTCATCGGCCACGGCGGCAATGGCATTGATTCCCTTCAGGTTAAAAGTGGTCGCGGCATCAATAGTGCCCTGAGCACCGTTGCCAAGCGCCAGAGCAGTATCACCCTCACCAAGATTAAACGTGGCACCGTTGGTATTCACCGTTGTGCCTGCACCACTGCCCGAAATAACCGTGGAATAGCTTCCATCGGCATTAAAGGTCATCCCCGCGCCATCCAGCACCGCGCCCTGTTGCAGGGTGAACAGGGTTGAATACCAGGCTTCAAAATTACTGGTACTTTTCTGTTGCAGGTTGACTTTCGCCTCCGGCCCGATAACCAGAAAACCGAGCAGATTCTGACCATTACTGACCTGCGGCATCGCCTCGTTGGTCAGGTTGACCGTGGCATTCCCGTCGGCCCGGATCGCCACAGCACCTATACCATCAATAGAGATCGGTCCTGAAAGGTTGGCGGTGGCGCTGCCGCCATTCTGTCCGGAGACCCAGACGCCATAAGTCGGGACGTTCTGGGTTGGGTAATCACGTCCTGAGGCATAAATTGCGCCGTCGGAATAAGCGCTGGCGGTCTGCCCGGCTGTTGCCACCACTTTCAGCCCGGTACTGTTGTAACTGTTGACGTTAATGGTGCCGCTGTTACCCACCTGACCGCCGCTGCCCGCATTGGTGACCAGCATGCCGATATTAGGGTTCTGCAGGTCGTCCACCAGGCCATTAATCTCTATCACACCTTCATTTTTCAGCACGGTCCGATCGCCGCCATTCGCCTGCATCGCCACCGCGTTTTGCGTCTGCGAGCCAATAACAATCTGCCCGTAGTTGATCGCACTGCCGTTTGCCGTCACTTCAATCCCGCGTGTGCCACCGCTCTGATTCAGTTCGGTATCACTGGTGCCGTCCGTCGTGCTGTTCTGCACCGTACGCCCGAGGTAAATAGTCGCGCCGGAGGCATTCACAAAACTGGCATCAGCTCCGTCGACCATCACCGCAGAGGTATTGCCTCCCCGGGTGGATTCCCACATGCCGACGTTGATATTACCGTTGTTCACCGCGCTGGTATTGTCCAGCCACAACGCAGCCGTGGGGTTGCCGGTCACTCCAGCCTGATCGGAGAAATTGCCCACCACGGCATAGTTAAGGACACCGTTGTTGGTGAAGTGGCTGCCATCAGAAACGTTCACGCCATTGGATCCGTTGCCGACGCTCAGGCGGTCGGTTCCGGAACCATCCGGGTAACCAAAACCGATCCCTTCACCTTTTCGTAATTGAAGAAGCCAGCGTTGATCACGCCGTTGTTGATACCGGTGCTGCTACTCAGCAGCTCCAGCGCCGCGCTGTCGGTACCCACAGTACCGACGCTGGACACTTTGCCGTTGATGATCGCCGTAGCTCCATTGCTGGTCCGCACGGCACCGCCGTTGGCATTAGCCACTTCCAGCGTTTTACCAGCATTGACCGTGACTGTTGCGCCGGGGCCATCGGCACTCAGCACCACCACGTTACCCGGCGGCTGCGTCACATCGTCACCTGCTCTGTCAGCACTGACCTGATAAGTAATGCTGCCGTTAGTCAGGGTGATCGCCTTGCTGAACTCGCTGTTATAGCTGCTGGTGCTGAGGTTGCCGCTCTCCAGTTGCTGGATCAGCCAGTCGTTATAGCTTTGCAGCGCAAAAACATTGGTGACGTTGAACCCGGTGGAGATGCCATCAAGGGTGGTAACGCTGAAGGCACCGTTCAGGGTGTACATGTTGGTGTCGGGGATGGTCACAATCTGATCGGGCGGGGTACTTACCGCATCAAAAGTGATACGGTTACTGGAATCCCAGTTCATATTCCCGGTGCTCGTGGCGGTAAACAGCTGGCTCTGTTTGGCGGCCATCATCCAGCTGTTAGTGGCCGCCGTGATGGCTGCGTTTTCATCCCCGATATCAACGTTGATGGTCCCTTTGCTGACCTGTGCCACCCGAGCGTTAATATATTGGGCATCGCCCACGTTCACCACGTCACTGACCTGGGTATAGGCGTCGATAGTCTCATCGCCAATCAGATCGGCCGAGTTATACACCTGATAAATATTGTTGCCGCTGCCGTTCGGGTCAGGAATAGTGATGTTGTGATCCTGGAAAACGGAATTGAAACGCAGCGCACCAATATACTCGCTGCCGCTGATGATCCGCCCCGTATTTTTCAATTCACCCAGTGAAATGCCCTGCGTGCCGCTCTGGCCGGGGTCAAACTGTGGAAAACCCCTCAGGGTTTGCGTGCTGCCGTTACACACGCAAAATACCCCGACTTTGTTATCATTGTTTTCTGGCGTACAGGGCTTCAGGGTTGCTGCCGTGGTTTGCGGGACAGAGAGGAGCATTCCCTGCGCGGCAATACGGGCAATAACCAGAGGGTGTAATTCAAACAAAGACATCTCCTCCCAAAAGAAGAATCAGCGTCACCACGTGATAAAGTTATGTGATTTTTAAATAAGTTAATACCGACAGAGAACCACGCGATCAGGCGATGGATTAATTTTCTTTACGGCATTATCATCATTTCACAATGCAAACGTCCAGATGGGAAATTGGAAATAACCCGAAACAAGTATAAAATAAGAATAAACCCGCCATTTGTATATTATGCAGCGGACCTTAAACAACAAACAAAAAACAATGTCACAAAATTCAAAAGTAGTTAAATTAATAACTTAAAAAGACTCAGGTTTGCATTGATAAATGCTACAGAAACTGGCGAAACCTGACTGTATTAAACGTCAACCGCATTAATGAAAAAACGGCTTTCATTAAAAAATATCGACAGTTTAGCAGGTTAGAAAAATAATCAGGTCCACTGTAAAAAAAGGCTGGTCAACTGAGGAAGAACCATCAATTAAAATCATTCATTATGATCTGTGGAAAAACGGGTGAAGCAGGTTAACTCTGAAAATAATAGTCGTTTTACTGCAGAACTGAGAGGTTACCAGGAGGAAGATGCGGGAATCACTCTGGTGGAACATTACTGTCCCACCAGAGCCAGACATTTATTAAGTCGAAGAAGCAATCCGCTTAATTTCAGACTCATAGGCCACTGCCTGCTGAGTATCGAACTGGTTTTCCCACTTGGCGATCACCAATACCGCCAGTGCGTTACCCACCACGTTCAGCGCGGTACGGGCCATATCCATAATACGGTCCACACCAGCAATAAACGCCAGGCCTTCCAGCGGAATGCCCACACTGCCCAGCGTCGCCAGCAGCACTACGAAAGAGACGCCAGGCACGCCAGCAATCCCTTTTGAAGTCACCATCAGCGTCAGCACCAGCACGATTTCCTGCCCGATGGACAGCTCAATGCCATAGAGCTGGGCAATAAAGATCGCCGCGATGCTCTGGTATAACGTGGAGCCGTCAAGATTAAAGGAGTAGCCGGTCGGCACCACAAAGCTGGTAATCGACTTGGGCGCACCGTAGGCTTCCATCTTCTCCATAATACGCGGCAATACGGTTTCCGAGCTGGAGGTGGAGTAAGCGAGGATCAGCTCATCCTTCAGGATACGCATCAGAGTGGTGATACGCAGCTTGCAGAGACGGGCCACCGCACCCAGCACCACAAAGGCGAAGAACAGAATGGCGGCATAAACCAGGATCACCAGCTTGGCCAGCGGCCACAGCGAAGCGAAGCCGAAGTTGGCAATGGTCACAGAGATCAGCGCAAACACGCCAATCGGCGCATAGCGCATGATCATATGCGTGACTTTGAACATCGTTTCCGAAGTTGAGCGGAACACCTTCAGCAACGGCTCACGATGTTCTGACGGCAGCGAGGAAAGCCCCAGACCAAACAGCACCGAGAAGAAGATAATTGGCAGCATTTCACCTTTCGCAATCGCCGCAAAAATATTCTGCGGGATCAGCGACAGGATCGTGGTAACCAGGCTGTGCGCCCCACTCTCCACCTGCGCGGTGGTTGCTTCATACTTAGAGATGTCCACCGTTGCCAGCGTCGACATATCAATGCCGTAGCCAGGTTTAAACACGTTCGCCAGGGTAATCCCTACCACAATGGCAATGGTGGTAATCACTTCAAAATAGACGATGGTTTTCAGGCCAATGCGTCCGAGCTTCTTGGCATCACCCATACCGGCGATACCGACGATCAGCGTGGAGATAACAATCGGCACCACGATCATTTTGATCAGGTGGATAAAGATATCGCCAGCAGGGCTGAGAATGTTAGTGATTAACCATTCACGATCGGACGGTTGGTTATGCAGTATCGCACCAACGATGATCCCCAGCACCAGTGCCGTCACTATTTGCCAGGCAAGGCTGAATTTTGCAGCTTTCATAATTTTTTTCCTTAACAAAACCCGGTATCCGCGTCTGGCGTGCGGATTGAATCACTCTCAAGGGAGACCAGGCCGAAGTCGGCTAATTCGCGGATGTTGGATGGTGATAACCTGATTTCCAAGCGCGTAATCAGTACCATTTTCACGGGTATAAATGCAACCCTATGTGATATACGGCTAATATTTCGGCAACAAACAGGATAAAATTCCGGAACCCCCTTCCAAAACTAACTCCTTGTTATAATTAGAAATATTTAAACCCGCTTGCGCATAGCTATGCAACAAATCACCAGAGCTGGCAACATTGACAAGGTTCAATCGTCTTCATTTTGACCAGCTTATTTTTGTACAGCGGCGCTTTGGTGGGGAAATGGCAGCAGAAGTTCCACATCGGTTAGGTAATTTTTCAGCCGCTTTCATCACGTACAGTTATGACGTGATCTGTGGCGCAAAAAGCAAACAAAGCCCGTCGGCTCGCTTCACTTAACCTTTGATTGACATATTATTAACATCTTCAAGGAGATTCGCTATGAGCCAACAACATCGTCATCCCGTTCCCGCAAACATTGCGGAAAATACCCTGATCAACGCTCAACAGTACCAGTCGATGTACCAACAGTCCGTGCAGGATCCTGATGCATTCTGGGGCGAGCAGGGCAAAATCCTCGACTGGATCAAACCTTTTTCCATGGTGAAGAACACTTCGTTCGCACCGGGCAATATCAGCATCAGCTGGTTTGAGGACGGTACGCTGAACCTGGCGGCTAACTGCCTTGATCGCCATCTGCACACTCGCGGCGACCACCCGGCCATTATCTGGGAAGGCGATGACGCCAGCGAGAGCAAGACGCTGACCTTCCGGGAGCTGCATCGCGAGGTGTGCCGCTTCGCCAACTCACTGAAAGAGCTGGGGGTGAATAAAGGCGATGTGGTGGCTATCTATATGCCAATGGTACCGGAAGCTGCCGTTGCCATGCTGGCCTGCGCCCGCATCGGTGCCGTTCACTCGGTGATTTTTGGTGGCTTCTCGCCTGAAGCGGTAGCCGGGCGGATCGTTGACTCCAACGCGAAATTGGTAATCACCGCTGATGAAGGCGTGCGGGCAGGCCGCACCATCCCGCTGAAGAAGAATGTCGATGATGCGCTGGCTAACCCCAACGTCAAAACCATCACCAACGTGGTGGTGTTCAGACGTACCGGGAAAGAGACTGGCTGGCAGAATGGCCGGGATATCTGGTGGCACGAGCTGATGAACAAAGCCAGCGCACACCACCAGCCGGAAGAGATGAACGCGGAAGACCCGCTGTTTATCCTTTATACCTCTGGCTCAACCGGTAAACCGAAAGGGGTGCTGCATACCACCGGCGGCTACCTGGTCTACGCAGCCACCACTTTTAAATACGTCTTCGATTACCATCCTGAGGATGTTTACTGGTGTACTGCCGACGTTGGCTGGATCACCGGCCACAGCTATCTGCTGTACGGCCCACTGGCCTGTGGTGCCACCACGCTGATGTTTGAAGGCGTGCCGAACTGGCCGCAGCCGAGCCGTATGGCTGAAGTCGTCGATAAACATAAAGTCACTCTGCTGTATACCGCCCCAACCGCGATCCGCGCACTGATGGCCGAGGGCGATAAAGCCATCAAAGGTACCGATCGCTCCAGCCTGCGTATTATGGGCTCAGTCGGCGAACCGATTAACCCGGAAGCCTGGGAGTGGTACTACAACAAAATTGGCGACGGCCGCTGTCCGATAGTGGATACCTGGTGGCAGACCGAAACCGGGGGCTTCATGATCACCCCGCTGCCGGGTGCCACTGAGCTGAAAGCCGGATCGGCCACCAAACCGTTCTTCGGCGTGCAGCCCGCGCTGGTGGATAACGAGGGGAACGCTCAGGAAGGAGCCTGTGAAGGTAACCTGGTGATTATCGACTCGTGGCCCGGCCAGGCCCGTACCCTGTTTGGCGATCATGATCGCTTTGAGCAGACCTATTTCTCCACCTTCAAAAATATGTATTTCAGCGGTGACGGCGCACGTCGTGATGAAGACGGTTATTACTGGATAACCGGCCGCGTTGACGATGTCCTGAACGTTTCCGGTCACCGTCTGGGCACAGCGGAAATAGAATCTGCGCTGGTTTCGCACCCTAAAATTGCCGAAGCCGCCGTGGTGGGTATTCCGCACAATATTAAAGGCCAGGCTATTTACGCCTATATCACGCTGAACAGCGGCGAAGATCCTTCACCGGAACTGTACAGCGAAGTCCGTAACTGGGTGCGTAAAGAGATCGGCCCGATTGCCACTCCGGACGTGCTGCACTGGACTGATTCATTACCGAAAACCCGCTCCGGCAAAATAATGCGCCGTATTCTGCGTAAAATTGCCACGGGCGATACCAGTAATCTGGGCGATACCTCCACTCTTGCCGATCCTGGCGTGGTGGAGAAACTCCTTGAAGAGAAACAGGCAATTAAAATGCCGTAATTCGCTTTAAGGTAATTAACGTTGTGGCAGTAAAAAAACCGGGCAGCCTGATTTATTCGCATCAGATTACGCTGCCCTTCATTCCTCTCTTATCAGCCAATATTATTTTAAAAATAAAACCCTGCAGCTGAGGCAGTCAGCGGTCGCCTCTGAACTTTACCTCTGGAGACTCTGTGATGAATGATCTTATTTATCAACGGATAGAGAAGAGTGCCCGCTTTAAAGAACTGGTGAGAAAACGCCAGGCCTTTGCCACCCTGCTCTCCGTTATTATGCTGATCCTCTACGTCGGCTTTATTTTGCTGATTGCTTTCGCCCCTGACTGGCTGGGTACTCCGCTGAGCGCGGACACCAGCGTGACGCGCGGCATTCCCATCGGCGTAGGCCTGATTGTTATCTCCTTCCTGCTGACCGGCGTTTATGTCTGGCGGGCCAATGGCGAATTTGACCGCCTGACCCGAGAGCTGCTGAATGAGGTGAAGGGATGAAACTCCGTTATCTTACTGTCAGCCTGGCTGCCCTGCTGCCCGGCTCCGTGCTGGCCGCAGATGCCATTACCGGCGAAGTTCAGAAACAGGCTGTCAACGTTGAAGCCATCGTGCTGTTTATCATCTTCGTAGCGGCAACGCTGGGGATCACTTACTGGGCCTCAAAACGCACCCGCTCTCGCAGCGATTACTACACCGCCGGGGGCAATATCACCGGTTTTCAGAACGGTCTGGCGATGGCCGGTGACTTTATGTCTGCCGCCTCATTCCTCGGGATTTCGGCGCTGGTTTATACCTCTGGGTACGACGGGCTGATCTACTCGCTGGGCTTCCTGGTGGGCTGGCCGATTATCCTGTTTCTGATTGCGGAACGGCTGCGCAACCTGGGCCGCTATACCTTCGCTGACGTGGCCTCTTATCGCCTGAAGCAGATGCCGATCCGCACGCTCTCCGCCTGCGGCTCGCTGGTGGTGGTGGCGCTCTATCTGATTGCGCAGATGGTGGGAGCAGGCAAGCTGATCCAGTTACTGTTCGGGCTGGATTACCACGTCGCGGTGATCCTGGTCGGCATTCTGATGGTGCTCTACGTGCTGTTCGGCGGCATGCTGGCCACTACCTGGGTACAGATTATCAAAGCGGTATTGCTGCTGTTCGGCGCCAGCTTTATGGCGATTATGGTGATGAAAACCGTCGGCTTCAGCTTCAATAACCTGTTCACTCAGGCGATGGCGGTGCACCCGAAAGGAGTTGAAATTATGCGGCCTGGCGGGCTGGTACATGACCCGATTTCGGCGCTGTCACTCGGGCTGGGCCTGATGTTTGGCACTGCGGGTCTGCCGCATATTCTGATGCGCTTCTTTACGGTCAGCGATGCACGTGAGGCCCGCAAAAGCGTGTTCTATGCCACTGGTTTTATGGGATATTTCTACTTCCTGACCTTTATCATCGGTTTTGGTGCCATCCTGCTGGTCGGGGCCAATCCAGCCTTTAAAGATGCCAGCGGCGCGCTGATTGGCGGCAATAATATGGCGGCGGTGCATCTGGCCGATGCGGTGGGTGGCAGCCTGTTCCTCGGATTTATTTCTGCTGTCGCCTTCGCCACGATCCTTGCGGTGGTGGCCGGACTGACGCTGGCTGGTGCTTCAGCGGTATCTCACGACCTCTACGCCAGCGTGATACGTAAAGGCCAGGCGACGGAGCTGGAGGAGTTGAGGATCTCTAAAGTTACCGTGGTGCTGCTGGGCTTTGTGGCTATCGCGCTGGGGATCATGTTTGAGAAGCAGAACATCGCCTTTATGGTCGGGCTGGCCTTCTCGATTGCCGCCAGCTGTAACTTCCCGATTATCCTGCTGTCGATGTACTGGTCGAAGCTGACCACCCGCGGGGCCATGATCGGCGGCTGGCTGGGGCTGCTGACGGCGGTGGTGCTGATGATCCTTGGGCCGACTATCTGGGTACAGGTGCTGGGCAACGCGAAACCCGTGTTCCCGTATGAGTATCCGGCGTTATTCTCGATGTTGGTGGCCTTTATTGGCACCTGGCTGTTTTCCATTACCGATAACTCGGCTGAAGGTGCGCAGGAGCGGCAGCGTTTTCAGGCGCAGTTTGTTCGTTCACAGACGGGAGTGGGTATAGACAGCGGTAAGGCGCATTAAGAAAAGGCAGATGAGATCGGAAAAAAGGAGCGGATCGCTGATCCGCCCTTTGCATCAGAAATGCAGGGATGCACCCACGTAAGGGCCATCGGCAATCACGTTGTCTTTACGGCCGTCTTTGCCGTTCATCGCCATGTACTGGTAACCAACGTGCACGTCAACCAGCGAAATTGGCTGGAAGCTGACGCCTGCAGAGGCTTCCTGGTAGTTATCGATATGGCTGGAGAAGGCGTCCGGCGAGTAGTAGTACTGGCCGTAAACGTTGAACATTTTGGTCACAGGAACGCTGACGCCCGCGCCCACAGCAACCGCATAGCCGTCTTTGCTGTCGCGAGGATTGGTGGAAATAGCCTTAACGCCTGGCGTCAGGAACACATCCCCCACTGCCACATTGTAGCCCAGACCGACGCTGCCCATGCTGCCGTCATGGTCGCTGCGCAACCAGTTACCTGACAGAGCGAAGCCCGGGGTGTTGGTGCCCAGTCCCGCGTGCAGGTTAGTGTACTCACGACCCACATCAACGCCGCCATCAATTGCCTGCGCCGATCCTGCCAGAGCCAGAAGCGCCAGCGCGCCTGCGGTAGTTGCCACTGCTTTCATTTTATTCTCATGATGAATTTACTCACGCCTTTGTCGGGCGGCTTCGCAGAGTAAACCATCATCAGGGCGATTCATATGAGACAGCGGTGAATCAGTACCGTATTTACTTAACATTAAACTTCAGCGTGTAACAGAATATGTCTCAGACAGCGGCCCACATCAGATGGCCGATAGCCGGAGCGATAATCACCGTAACGATACCGGAAAGCATCATCACCAGGCTGGAGACCACGCCCTCTTCCTGGCCGATCTCGTAGGCTTTGGCCGTTCCCGCCCCGTGAGAAGCCGCGCCAAAGCCCGCCCCCTTCGCCATTCCCTGTTTCACCGCCAGGCGCAGAAACAGCACATCGCCAACCGCCATGCCAAACACACCGGTGATCACCACAAACAGCGCCACCAGGTCAGGCTGGCCGCCGAGCTGTTTGGCAGCGGCGAGCGCAAAAGGCGTGGTGATGGAACGAACCGCCAGGCTGCGCTGGATTTCTTCGGGCAGCGTCATCAGCCTCGCCAGCCAGACCGAACTGAATACGGCGACCAGCGTGGCAGTGACCACTCCGGCGGTCAGTGACATCCAGTGACGCCGGATTATCGCCATGTTTTCATAGACCGGCACCGCAAAGGCCAGCGTCGCCGGGCCAAGCAGCCACAGCAGCCAGTGGCTCTCGCCAATGTAGTTCTGCCAGCTGATATGGGTCACCAGCAGCAGCGCCACCAGCACCATCGGTGTCATAACCAGCGGCATCATTACCAGCTTGTGCCAGCGACGATACAGGCGTTTATTGAGGTAGTAGATCAGCAGCGTGGCGATCAGGCAAAGAATGCTGACGATCAGGTCATTCATCACGCTTCCCCTGTTTGCGCTCAGCCAGCCAGATTTCCAGGCGATAAACGCGGTCCACCACCAGCGCCGTGGCGGAGAGCACCAGCAACGTGCTGATACCTATCACCAGCATGATGCGCCAGCCCTCGACCCGCAGCAGCTGCGAGTAGTTAACCACCGCCACCACTGCCGGAACGAAGAACAGCAGCATCTCGGCAAGCAGCCATTTTGACCCGGCCTTCACCCAGTCAAGCGGCAGCACGCGCAGCATGATCAGCGCCAGTAATAGCAGCATGCCCACGATATTGGCGGGCAGCGGCAGATGCAGCCAGTCCACCAGTTGCTGAGCAACAATAAAGAAAACGATATACAGAACAACCTGTAGCGGAACCTGAACACGTTGCAGCCAGCCCGTTCTCTGCGGACGTATTGCTAACGCCATGATGACTTCTCCCCCGAGTATTGCGTGGAAATATTATAAAGCGGTAACAAAGGGTGAAAAAAATGACTTAATATTATTCAAACTATGCCTTACAGGAATATTTATGGACGTCCGGGCCCTGCGTTATTTTGTCGAAGTGGTGCGCCAGCAAAGCTTTACCCGTGCGGCAGAACAGCTTTATGTCACCCAGCCCACCATCAGTAAGATGCTGCGTCAGCTCGAAGACGAGCTTGGCTGCACGCTACTGATCCGCGAAGGGCGCAAGCTGCATCTGACCGATACCGGACAGGCGGTCTATCAGCGCGGGATGACCATCCTGCAGGAGTTCAAGCAGCTTGAGGCGGAAATCAGCGACATTAACGATCTGAAGACCGGCGAGCTGCGGCTGGGCATTCCACCGATGGTGGGAATGCAGATCGCCGGATCGATTTCCGCGTTCCGCCACCGCTACCCAGGAGTGGAACTAAAAATCTCAGAATTCGGCGGGCTGACAGTCCAGCAGGCGGTCCTGTCGGGCAGCCTCGATATTGCCATGACCGCTCTGCCGGTGGCCGACGATTTACCGCTCAACGCGCTGCCGCTGATGAGCCATCCACTCTGCGTTCTGGTACCCCGCACCACCGAATGGCTGCGCCGCAGCCACATCCCGATTGCCGAACTGGCCGGGCATCCGATCCTGATTTACAACGAGGAGTTTTCGCTGAACCGCCAGCTGATGCGCGCCTTCCAGGCCAGCGGCTTTGCGCCACAAATTGCGGTACGCAGCGGGCAGTGGGATTTTCTGGCGGCGATGGTGCAGGCAGGAATGGGTGTGGCGATCCTGCCGGAGCCAATCTGTCAGCGCCTGGACAAGAGCCAGCTGCTGTGGCTGCCGCTGGAGTCGGACCTGGTGTGGAAACTGGGGCTGATCTGGCGGGAAGGCAGCTACCTGTCGAAAAGCGCCCAGGCATGGATCGCCTGTTGCCGGGAGTTCTGGCCTGGTGAGACACCGACGCTTTCGCTTTAGGGACGAAAAAAAACCGACCTGGTAAGTCGGTTTTTTTCTGTTCCGGTTAAGGCTGGTGACCTGCTCCGTAACTGTGCCGCCTGGATCTGCTAACAACCGATACACGCCGCAGGGGGAACCCAAAAGCACTTGCGACGGGTGGCGCTCTTTAAAAGTGGAGACTGCCAGGTGATAAGTCTGACCTCTATCCTTGTGGCGCTGGAGATTATCCACATCACATTGCAGTTTATTGTTGCCATCAAGCAACTGACCGGGCGCCCGTAAGGGCCGAAGGAACCTGAAAAAAGGCGGGGCTAACCACCCTGCCTTTTTTCATTTTAAGAACTACTCTTCTTTCTCTATCAGCAGCGTTTCCAGCAGGTCGAGGTCGTGCAGCATCTTCTGCATCGTCTCGTTGCTGATCTTTTGCGTGGCACGCAGGTGATACAGTTCGCCGCGCTCGGCTCGTAATGCAGTCAGGCGGAAGCGGCGTTCCAGATTTTCGGCGTACAGCGAACGCTCCAGATCGTCCTTGCCATCTACCCGGCGACGCATATTGCCAATCACCCTTGAACTGATCTCTTTCACCAGCTCAGGATCGATGTTCTCCTCGGTATCCGCTGTCAGACGCTCTTCCATCTTATGCAGACTCTCAATTGCTGTTCCGGCCATCACCGCACGGGCCATCTGCATCTCATGGCGATGGGCGGTTTTGTCCATCCCTTCCACTCCCCGTAGCAGCAACGGCAGCAACAGCACCCCCACCAGCAGGGAAAACAGAATAACCCCTGTCGCAATGAACACCAGCTCATATCGGGCCGGGAACGCATCCCCGTTGGTCAGGAACAGAGGAATAGAGAGCACACCGGCAAGCGTGATCGCTCCGCGTACACCGGCGAAAGAAGCAATCAGCAGCTCACGCAGTGAATAGCTGGTGAACTCCATCGGGTTGTTGCGCAGCAGACGTTTGCTGATCAGACGCATGGTCCACAGCCACGCAAAGCGCACCACCATCAGCGCGGCATACACAAGCACCACCGACAGCACCAGCATCCACAGATCCACATTCGGATCGGCATCCGCCTGGGTAACGGAAATCTGCAGGATATCCGGCAACTGCAGGCCCAGCATCAGGAATACCATGCCGTTAAACACAAACTCCAGCATCTGCCAGACGCTGTTGGCACGCAACCGCATCGCCAGCGGAGCCTGGCGGATAATGCCGGAACGGGTGATGGTCATCCCCGCCGCCACGGCCGCCAGGATGCCGGAAACGCCAATATGTTCAGCGATCAGGTAGGAAGCAAACGGCAGCAGCAGCAGCAGCACCGTCTGCGTGGCCGGATCGTCACCGCTCCAGCGGCTGAACAGGCGCAGCGATTTACCGTACAGCCAGCAGATAGCGATACCCGCCAGCAGGCCACCGACCGCCACTTTAACGAACTCAATCGACGCACCGGAAACGGTAAACACCATTGTTCCCATCGCCACCGCGACGGCAAACTTCAGCGATACCAGGCCAGACGCATCGTTCATCAGCGCCTCGCCCTGCAGAATCGACATAATTTTCTTCGGAATGCGCCCTTCTCCGACGATCCCGGACAGTGCCACGGCATCGGTTGGCGACAGCACCGCCGCCAGAGCAAAGGCTGGCAGTAGCGGAATGCCCGGTACCAGCCAGTAAATCAGATAACCAATCCCGACCACGGTAATCAACACCAGCACCAGCGCAAGGCCGATAATCTCCCGTCCGTGGTGCAGAAACTCGCTGGTTGGCGTTTTCCAGCCGTCAGCGAACAGCAGCGGCGGGATAAACAGCACGAGGAACAGCTCGGGGTCGAAATCGACGTGCAGGCCAAAGGTCGGCCAGGCAAGCAGTGCGCCCAAAACGATCTGCACTAACGGCAGGGGGATTTGAAAAGGAATAATACGGGCTGCAACGCCAGATAGCGACACCATCAGCGTCAGTATCAAAATAGTAAAAAAGATTTCCATGTTGTCCTTACATAGCTTCCAGGTTTTTGTCACAAACCTGCTCCGGGCAGGCCTTAACTGATAGTAAAACAAAAATGGGAACCGTTTAAAAACAGGAAATGCGCTAAAAGTAAGAAAAGTGCGGTAATTTCAGACAAAAGAGGCCGGGCTGCCGGCCTCTCAGAGAGAAGGGTTAAATCGCCCAGCCGCCAGCGTAGAAAGCCACCAGCGCGACAGCAATCACCACCGTTCCGACGTTCAGCTTGCGCCACTCACCGGCAAAGATACGGCCAATCACCAGTGAGCCAAAGCCCAGCATGATGCCGGTCACAATGTTGCAGGTCAGTACGATAAACACCGCAGCCAGCAGGCCAGACATGGCGTCCACAAAATCACTGAAGTCGATTTTGGAGACGTTGCTCAGCATCAGCAAACCAACGTACATCAGCGCAGGTGCAGTGGCATAACCCGGCACCAGGTAAGCCAGCGGCGACAGAAACAGGATCAGCAGGAACAGCACACCAACCACAATCGCCGTCAGACCGGTTTTACCCCCCGCCGCCGTACCCGCCGCAGACTCGATATACACAGCCGCAGGTGCGCCCCCCACCAGACCAGAGAACACGCTGCTCAGGGAATCCGTGGTCAGTGCTTTGCCGCCATTGATAATCTGGTTGTCTTTATCCAGCAGGTTAGCCTGGCCCGCTACCGCGCGAATGGTACCGGTGGCATCAAACACGGCGGTCATCACCAGCGCCAGAACGCTTGGCAGCACGGCAGGTTTCAACGCTCCCAGGATATCCAGACTGAACACTAGCGAATTGCCCTGCGCATCAGACAGCGAGGGCATGGCAAACAGCCCCTGATACTTCACCGTCGGATCGAAGATCAGGCCCAGCACTGAAATGGCGATCATGGTCAGCAGAATGCCACCCGGCACGCGCAGTTTTTCCAGGCCGAAAATCACTGCCAGACCCAGCAACGACATCATTACCGGGAAGGACGCGAAATCACCCAGCGCCACTGGCAGGCCAGGTGCCGGGTTTTTAACCACCAGGCCCACACCATCGGCAGCGATCAGCAGCAGGAACAGACCGATCCCCACGCCGGTACCATGCGCCACGCCCATTGGCAGGTTACGCAGGATCCAGGCACGAATGCCGGTAGCCGAAATAACGGTAAACAGTACGCCCATCAGGAACACGGCACCCAGCGCCACAGGCACGCTGATATGCTGGCCCAGCACCAGACTGAACGCGGTAAACGCGGTCAGGGAGATCGCGCAGCCGATCGCCATTGGCAGATTGGCCCACAAACCCATAACTAACGAACCAAAGCCCGCCACCAGACAAGTAGAAACGAAAACGGCAGTCGGCGGAAATCCTGCTTTGCCCAGCATAGACGGCACGACAATGACCGAATAGACCATAGCAAGGAAGGTGGTAAGGCCGGCTATTACCTCCTGACGAACGGAACTGCCGCGCGCAGAGATTTTAAACCAGGCGTCTAAAGATCCGCCGGCCTGATGAGAAGGAGTCGACATTGAGAAAAATCCCCTGAGATTTCTTATGATTTATGGAAAGGCAAACGATTATCCTGCCTTTATCGGTGCACTTTCAACTCCCGAACGTGCATAAATTTGCAGAATGCAGCCATCCAGGCTCAGGCGTGGCAATGACGCCACGCAATTGTGACTCTACTCATCCGTCCGTTGCGGTCGTAATAGCTCTTTCTTATGACCGCTGGCCCTGGTGCAGCGGGATGAAACGATTGAGTAAAACCGGCAAAAAACCATTCAGCCGGGGTTTACATCGCCTCCCTTTTGCAGGGCACGCTGCCAGGCGGCACGGTTTTGCACTTTATTAAGCCAGGTCTGAATCGCCGGGCTGCTGTCTGCGCCACCACGGGCGCTCAGAGCCTGAATGGGGAAGCTAATCTGCACATCAGCAATGCTGAACTGCGTGCCTGCAAACCACTCGTTTTTTGCCAGATGCTGTTCAATAAATTCCCGGTGGGTGGCAAGCTGCTTGTCGAGATAGCCCTTCTGTACGCCTTTACCAAACGCACTGCCAATCGGGCGCAGCAGCCACGGCACCGGCGGCTTGCCCATCCGGCTGAAGATCAGTTTCATCACCAGCAGCGGCATCAGCGACCCTTCGGCATAGTGCAGCCAGTATCGAGACTGCAGGCGTTCATCTTCATTAAGAAGTTTCAGGCGATATTCTGCGTCATACCGCTCAACCAGATATTCAAGGATCGCGCCGGACTCGGCAATCACCCGATTTTCGTCGGTGATCACCGGGGATTTTCCGAGAGGATGAACTTTTTTCAGGGATTCGGGGGCCAGCATGGTCGATTCCCGCTGGTACTGTTTAATCTGATAGGGGACTTCAAGCTCTTCCAGCATCCAGAGAACCCGCTGTGAGCGGGAGTTATTCAGGTGGTGAACGGTGATCATGACCAGTCCTTGTAGTAATCGAAGAACTCTCAGTATAGACGCCCTCAGTCCCGGACTGGCTCCAGCAGGATGGCACCGGTACCGCGCTCGCTGAGCTGGTCATCCGGGTTACGCAGCGGGCAATCTTCCATCGACAGGCAGCCACAGCCGATGCAGCCATCCAGATCGTCGCGCAGACGGGTCAGCGTACTGATGCGGCTGTCCAGCTCTTCACGCCACTTCTTCGTCAGCACCGCCCACTCTTTCGGCGTCATTCTTTTCCCGGCCGGGAACTGCATCAGGTGCTCGCCGATAGTGGCGAGAGGGATGCCAATACGCTGGGCGATTTTAATAATAGCCACGCGCCTGAGCACGTCACGGTGATAGCGCCGTTGATTGCCGCCATTGCGGAAACTGCTGATTAATCCTTTGCTTTCATAGAAATGCAGCGCCGAAACGGCGACGCCGCAGCGCAGCGCCACGTCCCCCGGCGTCAGCTCGCGCTTGTTCGGGTAGTTGCGACTTTTTTTCATTCAGCTCTTTACCTCAAGTTAACTTGAGGAATTATACTCAGCCCCCATTAAGAAGGCGAAATGAAAATTGTCCGCCAGTCTGTTATTCCACGACCGCCAGGCACCAGGGAGAAGACAAAGTATGCATGACGACATCATCCACACTCTTACCGACTGGATCGAAAGTAACCTTGATAAAACACTCTCTATTGATGAAGTCGCCGCCAAATCTGGCTATTCGAAATGGCACCTGCAAAGGATGTTCCGCACGGTGACCCGACAGACGCTGGGAGGCTATATCCGCGAACGCCGCCTGACGCTGGCAGCAGAGGCTTTACGCCAGACGCAGCGCCCGGTATTCGATATTGCCATGCAGTATGGTTACGATTCGCAGCAGACGTTTTCTCGCGTGTTCCGCCGGCAGTTTTCCCAGACGCCTACTGCGTATCGTCACACCATGCGCCGCCAGTCGCTGAGCCGCCCGGCGGGCTACCACTTCGACTGCAGCGATTTCCCGACTCAGGCCTATCCCAAAGCCGCCGAAAAAAACGGCTGCACTGTCTGCAATTAAGCCGGGCGAATCAGTTCTTCCGGGCGGGATTTATTCCGCCCGTGTTGATTAAGCCCTGCCCCGCTGCTTAAGAGCCTCCTCAGGAGGCTGGCCCCAGAATGAGGGTGAAAAATACCAGCCGCCGCCCAGCTCTTTAATGTGGTACATCGCCGCATCGGCCTGGGCAATCATCGCTTCCCCGGAGCTGTGGTTCTTCGCCAGCGCCACACCGACACTAAGCGACTGAGCTATCAGCGTGCCATCTTCCAGCTTGATCGGCTCCCGCATCGCCTCTATCACATTCTCAGCCACTCTTCCGGCCTGTTCGCCGTTCTCAATTGATGACAGCAGCACGGCAAACTCATCGCCACCCAGCCGGGCTACCAGATCGTCCTTACGCAGCCGGTTCCGCAGGCGATGAGCCATGGCGGCAAGCACGCAGTCACCAGCAGACTGCCACCCAGCCACTTCATCGCCTGACTGAGATAGTGCAACACCCGGCTGGCACTGCCGGTAAGCCACACCTGCCCGACCTGCTGCTGACCCACCATAATCGGTACATTGACCGGTGCAGGAAACAGCCACTGCGACACCAGCTGACTGGCTGCATGATGCTTATCATCATCAGGCGGCGACCAGCGGGTCAGCAGATGCCCCTGCGGATCAAGAATGCGTGAATGGCCGAACTCCGCCTTGCTGCCGATTTCCTGCAGGATGGCCGTGACCGAATCCGCATCGCCCGTCGTCACCGCCTGCGGCACGCTGTAGCTGATAGTGGTCGCCACCAGCTGCAGATTGTTTTCGGCATAGCTGCGCAGCGCAAACATCGACAGCACCGACAGCGAGATACCACTGAACAACAGCGACACCACGATGATTACCAGATGAATTCGCTGCAGTGATTTGCGCAGAGTAGGCAGCGGCTTTTGTTCTGACTTCTGGTTAACGTGGTTCACGCAGAGCCTCCACTTCGGTGATATGACCGTGCTCATCGTGATGCACCCGCAGCAGGTCGTGATGGCTCAGCAGCGCCACCTCCGATGGGGTGATCGCAAAACTCTGCGCCACTTCCTGAGGACGCAAACCGGGACGGCGGCTGCGCCGTTCTACCCGGAAGCGCAACTGGTTGTACCTGGCCCAGCCGATCAGTACCAGCACGTTAAACACCGCGATGGCGGCATACAGCGTGACGGTATTCAGTTCAGAGACCAGCGGGCGCGGGCCAAGCCATGGCGTATTTTTCAGCATTGCCAGCAGGCCAGTGCAGAACAACCAGACAAAGCCGCACCAGCCAATCAGGGTCAGAACGATATCGAACAACCGTGGAAGCCAGCCGCGCTCGGTAATGATCAAGGGTGTTTTCATCTCACTATCCTTTTTCTATGCCACGGTCAGGACTTTCCCAGCGGGCGCGACGCTGCTTCGAACGCAGCATCACCTTCGGGAAGGCCACCAGGGTGGTGAACAGGCTCAGCATCCAGTACACCAGCGGATACCAGATCACCCAGAACAGCGCGCTGCCCAGCTTGTGCTCGTAGCGCCGCTCAATCAGCAGGCTGATGGTGAACTGCAGCAGGCAGGTTACCGCCAGCACCATGCCGGTAAATTCCGGCTGCAGCACTGGCAACGCATAGATGTTGCGGGCAGTTTTCACCTGCGGCCCACGGATCGCCTTCACCTGAGACGCCAGCTGTTCGGTAACATCGATCAGCGTGCGGCTTTTAAAGCGGGTCCAGCGCTGGAACGTGGCCGGATCTTTGCGGATAGCGGCGATCGAGGCAGGGAAACCCGCCGCCTGGTAGGCTTTCAGCGCGTCAGGGCTGGCATCTTCATCGTCGCCCAGCAGCGCATCGTCGTGGAACACGATGCCACGGAAGGCCGCATGGCTGGCCAGATCCTGATAGATCTCACCAATGCGTTTGCGGGCTTCTGAACTGTAAGGTGGCAGACGCTGGTACTGCTGAGGATCGACCTGCACCTTGCCGGTTTTCAGATCCACCTTCTCCACGCGCGGCAGCTTTTCATCCAGATCGAAGGAGAGCACCGGCATCCATGCATACACACTGGCCGGGTCCGGGTTGAGATTTGCCACGCCACGCGATTGAACAGGTCGGCACGTACCGGCAGCCAGCGGTTGGGGAAATAGAGTTCACGTACGCGGCCATCGCCTTTCGGATCGGCAAAGGCCTGCAGGAATACGGTATTCACGCCGAGGTCGTAGATCCGCTGGATCAGCCTGTCGAGGTTCTTCGCCTGCTGCAGCGGATCGAGATCGTAGACGTAGTCCAGATCCACATGCGCCACGCGGATCGTCTCTTTCTCCTGCGCCAGAGTGATGCGCTGGGCGAAGCTGTTCAGGCTGGGGTTATTAGCAATCAGCAGGCGTGGCACGTCATCCAGATTGTCGGTGGAAGCCACGCCGTCATTCAGCGTCATCGCCATCTGGTAGCCGTGCTGCTTCACAATGCTCAACGCCTCGCCGCCAGCAGCTCCGTACGGCCAGACCCAGACGCGCGGCGGTTTGCCGGTCACCGCAGTGATCTTCTGGGTGATCTTTGACACATCTTCCGTCACGCACTGGCGATAGTGCGCACCGGTTTCATAACGGCCGCTGGCTTTGTCATAGCTGCGGTTAACCGCAAACAGCTCGCTGTTACCCTGCGGGTTGGAAACCATTCCTTTGTGCTCATCCCAGGTATGGGCACCTATTTCCACCAGGCCGGAGCACGACATCTCGCCGACCTGCTGCCAGGTGGCAAAGCGATCGCGCGGGGTGATCAGGCCGCCAAAATCCACCGGCTTGTCTGCTGGTGTGCTGACCCAGTGCCCGACCGGTGACAGCAGGGCTGACCACTGATAAGCCTGAAGCAACGGATAAACACGGCGGTAAAAGCTGCTGTAGACATCATCAAAAGTCAGCAACACCGCTTTCGGCGGTAGCGGCTTGCCGCCCGCGTGGGCGACCAGCACGTCATCAACCGACACCGGGTGATAGCCATTCTCTTTCAGCCACGCGAACTGATCGTTCAGCGCGCTGGTACGCACGGCAAGGTAGCGCTGATCGGCAGCGCCATCCTCCACATCGTGATAAGCCAGTACCAGAAAGTGATTTTTCGGCCAGGGCTGTTCTGCCGACAGTTTCGGGCGATCGGCCGGTGCGACAAAGCGCGGAGGCATCGTCTGGCTGCAGGCGTTGAGCATCAGCAGAGCCAGCGAAGCGAGTAAAACATGACGTAAATGCGGTCGCATGGTCGGCTCCCTTAAAAACGATAATTCATGTCAAACGACACGGAGAGATTCTGTTCACGCACGCCGTCATAGGGGCGTTTGTCCCAGGTCAGCATCACGCCGCTATCCAGCACGTCGTTCCAGCGCACGCGCTGGCCGTAACCTATCGTGGTAACCGCGCCGGTCCCCTGGCCCTGCTGCCAGTAGCCGCCCGCACCCAGTTCGACCTCCTGGCTCCATTCTGTCTGGTAATGGCGGTACATCAGATGATCGAGGGTAACGGCAGGTACCACGGCAAAGTCGCTGGACGGGCTGTAGTAAGGCCCGGTGGTTTTACTGTTGTGGCTGCCGCTGATGTTCGGGGTGAAATCCACCGTCAGATAAGGGCCGCTCCAGATACGCTCCTGACCATCGATGCTGTATTCCAGCCGCTGGTTGCCATCAGAGAACCAGCTCGGGGTAAGTGAGGCCTGCCATGAACGGCTTTCGTTCTGCTGCCAGCGCAGATATACCCTGCCACCGTTGGCCGTCACGCCGTTACGCAGCGCCTGAAGAGGCGTGTCGCGCATCAGCCGTTCCGCAGAACCGCCAATTCGCCACTGGTCGTTAAAGTCATGCCAGCCGGAGAGGCGCACGCCGGTTTTCTGTCCATAGCCATAGTTCTGGCCGTTCAGTTCAGCTTCCGCCCAGTTATCCCGTGCGCGGTACTCAATACCGCCGCGCACGCTGCGATTAATCGCTTTCCCTTCTTCAAATTCGCTGTCGTTAAACCCCAGGCCGGTAAACAAACGCCAGTTTTCAGCCACCGGTGGGGCATACAGCAAGGCATCAACCGAGAAATCGTTTGCACCGCTGACCGGGCTGTCTGAATTGATGCCGTGCTCACCTTCAATACGCAGTTCATACATATGATGCACGTCGCGCAGGCGGCTGAGCCGCTGCGTGGCATGGTCCTCAGGCTGGCGCTGATAAACGTCATCGGCCAGAAGATCGGCCTGCCGCCACTCCTGTAAATCCAGCGCGGTCTGGCCCTGCTGGGTTTCCAGCTGAATATTCCGGTCGTCCATACTTTCCACCCGCTTCAACTCCGCTTCTGCGCGACGCGGCCAGCCCCGTGAGAGGTAAATACTGGCAAGGTCAATCTGTAACCCCTGATTACCCGGCGCGGTGCGGGCCAGATGCTCTGCACGTTTCTGTGCAGCATCCAGGTCGGCGGTGAAAAAAGATGACTGAACGCGCAGCTGCTGTGCATCCAGCCAGCTTTCGTTGGGCACGCGCAGTGGCGAGCCATAAATCCGGCGGTAGTAGGGATTAGCGCGGCTGAAGTCTTCACTCTGCTGCCCGGCGCCTGCGGGCTGCTCATCCTCACTGAAGGCATAAAACAGATCGCTCTGATCGTCGCGCGTCAGCTGGCTTCCCTGCCCTTCAGCCCGCACCGCCTGATACAGCTTCAGGGCTTTGTCCGGCTGGTGCTGGTAAAGCCATGCGGAAGCCGCCCAGCGCTGGGCATAAGGCGGGATGGTTTGCCCTTCGGCTATCAGCTGCTGATACTCCTCCGTCGCTTCCCGCATCCGGCTGCGGGCAACCAGCGCCCCAAGGCGATCGATCCGTGCCCGCTGATAGTCTGCCCGGGCAGACTGGAGGTTTTTCCAGGCAGCCAGCAGGCGGTCGTAGTCGGCAAGCGCGCGGTCGGCTACACGAAAACGCTCAGCCTCCGAACGGCTGGCAGTCACGGCGATACGAACTTCTTGTGCCGCTGCATCAGCCTGAAGCTTGCGCTGTTCTGCAGCAGGAAGTTGGACAGTGCCGCATTCCGCAGCGCCGGGCCACTGACCCGGTTCATCGAAAGTGTGGCAGCATAGTCGCGGCGCAGGGTAACGTCATCAGGAAAATGGCGTTTCGCTTCGCTGGCCGTTTGCAGAGCGTCCCAGTCCCTGCCTGCCGCTCGCTGAGCGTAGGTCAGATCCAGATAACGTTGAGGAGTCTGCCTGACAACGAGACGCTGGCGGGCAAGCTGCTGAGCTGAAGTGGTGTCACCGCTGTCCGCCAGCGTCATGATCAGCCCGCTGTTCAGATCGTCATTGTCAGTCTCAGCCCGCAGAGCCTCATGCCACAGCAGCAGAGAGGTATTCCACTCTTTCAGATTACGGTAAGCCCGGGCAACAGCCACTTTGGCCCGCACAGGCAGAGGCCCACTGGCCTGATAACGCTGCCAGATGTCGACAACCTGGCGGTCCTGGTTTGCCCAACCAGCAATCTGCAACCAGTCAGCCAATTCTCCACGGGTCAGCGGACGGCGTTCAGCCTCCTTCGCCAGCCAGTCCAGCACCGGTGAGCTGTTGCCCGACCGGGCCTGAACAATCATCTGGTCATAGGTTTCCGAGGCCTGGCTGCTCTGTGGTAATGAACCCAGTAGCAGACACAGAGCCAGGGAAGTTCTCTGGTGATAAAACAGGCCTTTCAGCCGCAAACAGCCATTGAAAAACACAAAGGCTCCTTATTTAATTTTTATTGCTCCATAAAGACATTTCACGATGACGATTATTGAGCGAGCTTATTTGAGGGACAGGAATTCTCCCCCCCTCGCAATGGAAGGGAATGAGTTATAAGACTTTTTGTTTAAAAAAAACCTACAACCCAATGTCGGCTTGTACAACTTTCGACAGGTCAGATTCCTCTTAAAGAGGTTAATTTGACTTAAGTCAGAATGAAAAATGCCTAAACGGACGTTAAGTGATTATCTGCCCTTTAATATTGCTAGCAATATTAAAGGGTTGTTTTTTAATAAGTTACTGGCAGCAGAAACAGCGGTAATACCAAGAAAAATTAAACTTTATAAATGATAACAATTCTCATCAATCGTCTCAAAATAGGGCTAACCTCCTTAAATTAAATATAAAATTCTAAGGATGATAAAAACAATTGCTTAATTGGCAGAATTCGCGGTGTGAGAAACGACCAACTTTTTGACTAAGTTAAATTAATCTGGCCTGTTATACCATCAGGCCCAATCACGCAAAAATGATAACCCACGGGAAATTAAGATGTATTTTAACAGGTGCAAAAAAACTACCATACCAGGCCTAAAAATTGTTCAATTTTTAAAATCGAGTGATATAATGTGACCGTCGTCACACTTCTATGGCTCCTGAGCCAGCTCAGATAAAAAGCAATCCTGGCAACTTTTTGTCCTGCATGTGGCGCAGATCAATGTCAGGCATGATTTGTCGCGGAGTTTGAAAAGATATGGGTACCTTAACCGCCAGCCTGGTGTTGATGAGATGGGAACTGGTTAGCGCAGTGATGATGTTTATGGCCAGCACGTTGAAAGTGAAGTGCCGCCAGACCAGCCATAACGGCATGGCATTCATCTTTACCGGCGTCGGGATCGGCATGTCATGCTGGTTCGTGACCGGCCTGCTGGGTATCACTCTGAGCATGGATAACCTGCTCAACTTCTGGCATATCACCAAAGATGTGTTTGTCGACGTGATGAGCCATACCCCGACTGACTACCCAATGCCTTAAAATGCAAACGAGCCGCGTTCTGAGAGAAAGCGGCTCGTCGTGTCGTGGCGCAGTTCAGACTTTCTTCAACACCACAGGCAATGCTGCCACTTCACCTGCCGGTCTTGGCAAAACCTCAGATTTATGGTCCTGCACCCACATGTTGCCCATGATCTCATTGAGACCGTGATCCAGTCCGGTCACCAGCCCCGCGCCCGGCGTGAAGGTCAGCTCACCAAAGTAAATCTGCCCGTCATTGATGTACCAGTCCACCCGCACGTAGTCGAAATCATTCGCCAGTTTCTTGCTCAGCTCCAGCGCTTTGTACAGCGTCGGCAAATCGTTGCTGATGTCCAACCCGGTATCGCGGATTTTATAGAAGCACGACGTCAGGCTGTTAACGTAGAAGTTCATCGACAGCGGTGAGTTTCCACAACGGTTGTAGATGATCTGCAGCACGTACTCAAAGTTGCCGTCTTTCTTGTTAAACATATGAAACTTATAGTCGACAGCAGCAAACTTGCCGTCACCTACGTACTGCTCAACCAAAATCCGCGGTTTGATATAGCGATAATGGATTTCACGCGCTTCCAGTGAGAAGTCACGGGTTAGCCACTCTTCGCACCGCTTGATCAGCAACTGCTTCTGAATACAATCCGGTTCTTCCAGCAGGATTTCCACCATTCCTGAGCCGTGGTTGGATTTTATAACCGTATCTTTTAACGACTTAAGTCCTAACAGCGTAACGGGCTTATCCGTTTCGTGCAGCAAGGGAATTAAATACTCGTTACCAATGGTTTTTGCTATGTAGTCTCTCACCAATACTTTGTCCGAAAGGATCCCATAACGAACATAGTCGCCGGTGACAAATTTACGATACAGAATTTTCTCATTAAACAATTTCGGCTGGCGAATATTGGGTAACTTTTTAAATTTACGATAATAATGAAATCTGTCCTGGTAAGACCACGGCATTTTCCTGAGAAGGTATAAGACGCTGTTTCTCAATTGTGCTTTGAGTTTTGACATTTTTTACCTCATTTGTAGGTTTTGTAGTTAAGTGAGGAAAGCTGTATTTTAAGAATGACGCCATTCTTAAAGAAATAGTTCATTACCGTGAGGGACAACAGCTCGGTAACCAGTACGCTCCAGGCAGCGCCTGTCAGTCCCCAGGAACGAATGAAAAACCAGTTGGTTGCCACGCTAATCACCACCAGTAAAACGATCTTTACCAGCAGATAATTAAACCCACCTTCTTTCACCATGTAACGATAAGCTACTGTTCCCATTGCCGAAAAACAGGTTGCTAACGACAATAACGTAACGAGATTTCCCGATTGTGTGTAGTCATGCCCATAAAGGGAACGGATGATCTGCTCGCCAAACAGCGCGACGATTAAGAGCATCAAAAATGAGACTGCCATAACATAGCCATACAGCTTCGCAGCTAACTTCGCAGCCACATCCGCCCGCTCCCTGAAGATCTCAGAGAAGCTGGATGTAATGATTGCCACAGGGATAAAAATCCACGAGGCAGAGATCGTATTCGCAGCGGTAAACAGCCCCAGCTCATGCGCTGAACCCACGCCAACCAGGAAAAACTGTGCGAGCTTTACCTGAATTGAGATAAACACGCTGGAAATCGCCAGCGGCAACCCGGCATGAAACAGATAGCGCAGGTAGCTGCGGTGCTTTCGCTTCGGTGGCGGACTGATGCTGTTGGCCTGAAAGAAGATATTTCGCTTGATCAGGTAAGGCACCAGTGTCACCGACACGATCGATAACGAGAGCCACACGGGGTTCAGCTTCAGCCAGGCCACGGTAAAACTGATCCCAAAACTGAGTGCCATCCCTGTTGCATTAGCAATGGTGTTCATGCGCGATTCCAGCCTGGCGTTGTTATAAACGCTGAAGATATCCTGCGTCACGAACAGCGATGACAGAAATGCAGCAATGGCGAAAACCAGAAAGTTTTCCCGCATAATTAACCAGACATAAATCAAAACCGGTACGGACAGTAATAATAACAACGCCATACGCAATTGTTTTGCCACCGCCATCAGGCGTATGCCCTTGGTCGCACTTTTGCTGATACTTTTAAACAGAATGGTTTCAGTCCCGAATATAGCAATGGTCTGAACAATTGAAAAAAGTGAGGCAGAAAATGCTATTTGACCAAAAACGGATGGGCCAAAAGATTTAGCGACATAGGATGTGACAAATATCACACCGAATACAGAGACCACTTTCTCTGACATCATCCAGGCTGCATTTGATACGACACTGTGTTTCATCCAAGCATCCTTTGTAGTGCTTTAACGTATTGCCAATACTCGGTACGTCCTTGTCTACAAGGGAGAAAGTCACGCCAAGCTAACCCTGAACCCAAGTGGGCTCTGAAAATTTTTTTATTATGCGGACGAAACGAACCCGCTCTTATTCAAAAGATTTATTTTAAACTTATCATCCTTCAGGAATATTCTGATTATATCTGGACTTGAATTCCTGTGAGCCAAATCAGCAAATCTCTAAATCGGTAATTTATTTTGGCACAGATTTTTTTCTGTGAGCTGGATTAATCTGAATCATCCACCAGCCCTCGCTGCCGATACGAACGAATTTATAACAAAAAACAGAATATCGAAAGCTAACTGGCCTCTAATAAAATAAAATCGGAGAAATCCCATGATGATATTTCTTCATAATACTTTAACTTAATGTGTGCCATTCAAATCGCGAACTTAACAACATTCAGCTAATTCCTGGAACATTTAGATCCATGAATTAGTGAAGTTGTTCTCATCACATTATAGTTAAGAAAGGTAATAGCATTTATGAGAAAGTCACGATATACAGAAGAGCAAATCACCAATGCTATTAAAGCATCGGAGTGCGGGGTTAAAGTAAAGGAGATCTGTGAAGATCTGGGGATTTCCGAGGCCACTTTCTATAGCTGGAAAAAGAAATATGCCGGTCTTTTCTCTGAGGAGGGTAGAAAAATCAAAGAGTTGGAAGAGAAAGTGCACACCATGGAGCGCGAACTGCTAACGCTCTCTTCTGATAAGGAAATGTTACAGAGCGTCCTGAAAAACTTCTTTACTACCAATGACAAGCGTCAGGCAGTTAATTTTTTACAGGACACTTACGAAATCGGTACCCGCCGCAGCTGCCGGTTGCTGGATATTAGCCGCAGCGTGTATCATTATCCGTACAACCTGGAAAATCATTAATTGAGACGGGCGACACATTTTTTATTCGCCCAGCTAAAAATTAAAATATTCCCACTGTTAATTGAAAAAGATACTTTCATTTTCAGGCGACATATTTTCCTGATGAGTTAATCATCACGGCTGTCACCTGCCAGGTCGTCATATTACCTTCGCAAGAAAAAATTTTGCATTAAAGTCATATAGTTAATGGTGCATTTATCTCAAATTTAAGAGATAAATGCACCCCATTATGACATTAGCACCACTTACTTAAAGCGCTATAAACCTCCCTTTTTGTTCAAAAAAAGTGATGTATTCGATTTTAACATTGATTCACAATGCTCACTCATCTTCCAAAAAATCATTTCATGTGCCACTTACAAAACTAACGAAACACCCCATCAAACGGACAATTCTTTAACTTCCCCACCCACAACACCGCCATTAATTAAGTAGTAAAACTTAACATTAGGCTGGATTTCGCCTGAAAAGCAACCATCAGACAATACCTTAACTCAGTATTTCTAATGTTTCCAAAGCCGTTGCAGACCTGTCATTCAAAGAGAGTGGGCGGAAAATTTGAGTTAATGGTGGTTTGATAAATTAAAAACCGTCTCAAAAATTTCCATCCGGCTAATGAACAGGGAAAATTGACTGTCCCAAAATAGGAAGGAATCGCATTAGCGATTAATCTTATAGCGGAACAATTGCTTCCTGTGCCAGGGGATTGGCGAAAAAAAAACGGCATTTCAGGAAAAAAATTAGAGATAAAAATGCGGGTGATATCACAATTTTGGTTAAAGAAGGAGCCACCCGGCAGCAGGACCGGGATTTAAAAACCGGCCCTGACCGTTATTATCACCTCATTTTGAGACAGTTAATTGCTGGACTACCGGCTCAGGCTTTATCCTGGTTGCCAGAACCACTCCAGCCACGAGACAGGCGATTCCACAGGCGGTCAGTAATGGTGGCCAGCTGCTTCGCAGCAGAAAAGTATAGGCCAGCCCTGCAAGGGTTTCGAAAACGATCAAAGGGCCAACCAGTACCGTAGGCAAGCGCTGGCTCGCCTCATTCCAGCACAGCGCTCCAAGCCAGGAGCAGAGAAGGCCAATCAGGATCATCAGCGGAATAAACACTTCCGGTCGCGGTCCCAGCGGCAGCGAAAAATCGGGGCGGGTGAAGTGCAATTGCAGGCTGACCAGCAGATATCCCACCACCGCCAGCGGTAAAGTGGCGATGCCCTGAGCCGTCGCCCAGGTTGTGGCTTTGCGGTCCGGATGCTCACGCAGCCAGCGTGCGTTGCGCAGCGGATACCATGTCCAGCAAACCATTGCGACCACTGCCAGCAGGATGCCACTCAGATAACGCAGCAGATCGTCCTGCTGGCTGCCTCCCTGCCATTCCGCCACGTTGACAAAAACCAGCCCTCCAGCAATCAGCACCAGGGCCGGGGCAAGCTTCCGCCACGCCAGCCGCCCATCATAACGGCCATAAAGCAGATTGGCACTGACCGAAATGACCACTGGCAACGTCCCGATAATCATGGTGGAAACCGGGGCGCCGGTACGCTGGATGGCGCTGGCCAGACAGGTGTAATAAAGAAGGTTACCGACCAGCGCCAGCTTGAGGGCTTCAACCCAGTCGCTGCGTGTCAGCAGGCTTAACCGCTGCCTGTCACGCCAGGCAAGCGGCAGCGCGATCAGCCCGAAGGCCACATAACGCCCAACGGATTGCAGAGCACCGGGATACTCCGGCACCAGCAGCGGGCCGACAAAGATCAGGCCCCACATCAGCCCTGCGGTGAGGGCAAAGAGAACACCAGCAAACATTTTTATCCTGAGTATCAGAAAGAGAAAACGCCATTGTCTGCTGTGCACAGGCAAAAAGATTGTAGCAAATTGCGCTTAACGGCTTGCTACAACCTGTTTCTGATAGCGCACCGGCGTAATGCCATAACGTCCGGCAAAAGTTTTGGTCAGGTGCGCCTGGTCGGTCAACCCAACGGCAAGGGCAACTTCGGCGGCGGGCAGCCCCAGGGTCAGGAGTTCTTTGGCGCGGAACAGACGAAAGGCCATCAGCATCTGATGGGGAGTGACATGGAACTGCGCCTTAAACTGACGCTGGAAATGATACGGACTGAGCGAGACCAGCCCGGCAAGATCGGCCAGGGTTAAGGAAAGGGAAAGATTATCGCGCAGGAAGCTTTTAACAATGTCGAAGCGATGCGCGGGTTCATCGGGGAATTTGTCACCGATTCTGGCATGGGGACGCAACAGATCAATCAGGGACTGCATCATCCCGTCTCTTTCCAGCGGATCCCTGACGTGCCATAAAGCAGCCAACAGGCGGGAAATTTGTACGGCACGCTGCGGATCGAAACGTACTGCATCCGAGAACCACCAACCGCGCTCACCCGTTATGGCTTCCAGCTGCTGTGGATCGATATAGATCATCCGGTATTGCCAGCCGTTTTCAGTGGCAGATTCGCCGGTATGAAGTTCATCGGGATTCATCAGCACCAGCGACCGGGCAGGTGCAATGTGCTGTGCGCCGCGATAACGAAAGCGCTCCGCTCCCGCATCGATGGTGCCGATACCAAAAGCTTCGTGAGTGTGCGGTTCAAAGGCATAGCGTGAGATATGGGCGTGATAAAGCTCCACGCCTGGTAACCCGGCAAGGTGCCGGAACTGGGCGCGGTCTTTGTCAAAGCTGAACTGTGCCGGAACGCCCTGCAAAGTTGCCTCCATCTACAACCGTAATGGCATTAAGACTACGATGTTTGGCAACAGCAATCCATTCTACAGCCATTAAATGGCCACCATTTAATAACACAAGCACATAATAACTATCTGTTATTATAAATAATTTGACTTAAAATCTTAACATTTTAAACATTCACTCAACCACATTAAGATAACCTTAACCTCTGTGGTCAGTTTAAACAGCGTTGAGATTGGCGGTGCTTCACTGTGGTTTTCCCACAGGAATACACATCCTGTCTGATACCACACTCGCTCCCCGTCAGGAGACCAGCCTGACCTTTTTCCTGTCTCTGGTGTGAACGGCAAGCTGAAGCCTGGCAAGCTTTGGTATGACCGTGAGTATCGGGTCAAATATCTGATGCGTTCTCTGGTTTACCCGGCCCCCACGCACCGGCTGGTGAACGCCATTTCAGCAGAGCCGGTGATGCGCGATATTTTGTCGATCCAGCACACGCTGCCGAGCAAGATCCACCGCCCTTACCTTTATGGCGGCATGCCGGTGATGAGGCGCGTGCAGGCGGTGATCGATCACTATGACTTCACTAAAAATCTGGCCTCCCCGCGTCTGCGCCAGGCAATGCTGACTGAGCAGGGAGTCGAATTAATCCGTTTCAGCGGGAAAAATGGCGAGCAGTTCGGGATCACTCTTGCCTGTACCGGCCGCTGCGAGCGCGAAGGAGAAGTGAACCTGTTTATCACCTTTAATGAAGTGAAACTGGCCATGCTGACCTTTGCCGTGACCCGGCAGAAGGAGGATAAAGTGGTGGTGATTGGCGGCATTCAGGGTGCCCACCGGGACACGCCGCATGAGATGATCCGGGAGGCGACCAAAGCCTGTTATGGCTTGTTCCCGAAACGTCTGCTGATGGAGGCGCTGGTGTTGTTCTGTGGAGCGACGGGCGTTGCACAAATTCAGGCCGTCAGCGATACCGGTCATATCTTCCGCAGCCTCCGCTATCGCCTGAAGAAGAAAAGCCTGTTTCATGCCAGCTATAACGAATTCTGGGAAACGCTGAACGCTAAACCGCTGTCGTCAAAACTCTATGAGATCCCACTCGCCTTCCCGCGTAAACCGCTTGAAGAGATCGTCAGCAAGAAGCGCTCAGAATACCGCAAGCGTTACGAACTGCTGGATACGCTCAGCCAGCAGTTTGCAGATCATATCTGATCGCCCCGCCTTCAGCCCTGCCTGTGCGGGGCTATTTATTCTCTTTTCCTACGTCATCAATTTTCCAGCCTTTACGATCCCGGTGCATGGTAATCAGTAGTTGCTGCTGATCGTCAGGATCGTTACCCAGCGTCACGTCACCAGAGGCGGTATCGCCATTGATAGTGAAGCGGCTGACGCTGACGTGATCCACCCAGGAATCGCTGTAGTCCTGATCCTGCAGAAAGTAGTCGTCATCCATGCCGTCCGGGCTTTTAATCAGCACGTAAATTTTTTGCAGCAGCTGCGGCGTTACATACTCGTTCAGCAGCGGATCGTGCTCATCGATTGGGCTTTCATCCTTGCTCAACGCGCTGAGGTACCAACTGTAAAAGTTTTTGCTGGCAGTCTGAGGGTCGTTAATTTGTGCCGCCGCTCCGGCGTGCAAAGCAAACAGCGCCATGCCCAGCGCCAGTAACCATTTTTTCATTAATGCCATCTCTGCCTGATTATCTTTCCTGTTAAGGCCCGTATGCATCCGTGCACTATGTTGCCAAAAAACTCAGCTAATTTACCCTTTCACATCACTTTTTGAGCGTGTTTCTGCATTATTTTTAGTAAATGTTTATACCGGAGTAGCTGCCAGCCAGCGCTGCATCACCTGCATCAGCGCGGCAGGCTGCTCCAGCGGCAACATATGTCCCGAATCATCAATGATTTCAAGCCGGGCCTGAGGAATATGCTCATGCAGCGTCCGGGATTCCTGCACGCTGCGCATCCGATCCTGCTGGGCAGCAATCACTAATGTCGCGCAAGAAATCTGGCTCAGCAGGTGCGTGTCGCTGTTGCGCGCCATCAGCAACTGGCGACAATACGCCTCTTTTCCCATTCGCAGGCTCATCTGATGGATTTGAGACTGCAGGCGTTCGTTGTCAGCATGTTTTTCACTGAGCGAAAGCGCGATGGCTTTATGGCCAAGGCCCCGAAAAGCCCCGTGAGAAGCAGACAGTGATTTTGCGGTGGCCGCTTTGAAAGACTGTGCCTGCTGGCTGTCCTGCTTGCTGGAGGTGGCAATCAGAATCAGCCTTTCCACCCGTTCCGGTGCCTGACGGATCATTTCCCGGGCGACATACCCCCCCATTGAAAACCCCACCAACGTAAACCGTGCCGGAGCTTCTGAAAGCACTCTTGTCGCCATCTCTTCCAGCGAAGCATCACGGGATAAATCGCCATAAACCAGCGGTCCGAACGCCGCCAGATCCTCTGCCATTTCCTGCCACAGCCCGGCGTCACACATCACGCCCGGCAGTAAAACCATTCCCGCCATTTCACCCTGCTCCGTTGCCTGAACTGTCCTGATGATAACAGTTTTGCAACATTGCTTTTAATCAATGAGCAGATTAATAAGAAACCGGCTCTGTAGCACGTTATTGGTACGCCAAATGTTGAACGCAGGCTGGCCTGACTGAGATCAAAATATCCCACTCTTACGATCGTAATATAACGTTCTACACAACGGAGCAAAACTTATGGATAAGATCTTGCTGGTCACGGTGCTGACCACTCTGCCCGGGATGGTAACTGCAGCCTCTGCGGATACACCCTCTTCTTCAATTAATCAAACTCAGCCGCAGAAAGAGACAACGATGGTGGTGACCGCCCGGAAATCTTCCGGTCCGGTGGCCGCCAATCAGGCCGGTGCCGGATTTGTCACTCCTGACATTGAACTCGCCCCTCTCGGTAACAGAGCCTGGGCTGATATGCCCTATTCCACCAATACCGTCAGCAAAGAGATGATTGCCAACCAGCAGGCGCAGAGCGTCAGCGAACTGCTGATATATACTTCGGGCAGCCAGATGCAGGCCCGTGGTGGCATGGATGTGGGTCGCTCGCAAAGCCGCGGAATGCAGGGAAGCGTGGCCGCGAACAGTCGCCTCGACGGGCTGAATATCGTCTCCACTACCGCCTTCCCGGTGGAGATGCTGGAGCGGCTGGATGTGATTAACAGCCTGACCGGCGCACTGTACGGCCCGGCCAGCCCGGCAGGACAGTTTAATTTCGTGGCTAAACGTCCGACGGCTGAACCGCTTCGCCGCGTGAGCGTGGGCTATCAGAATCGCAATGCCTTCAGCGGCTCTGCGGATTTGGGAGGGCATTTTGACCATCGGCAGCGCTTCGGCTACAGGTTAAACCTGGTGGATCAGGAAGGCGAAGGTAACGTTGATGACAGCACGCTCCGCCGCAAGCTGGTTTCGCTGGCTCTGGACTGGAATATCCAGTCGGGCACCCAGCTGCAGCTGGATGCCAGCCACTATGAGTTTCTGCAAAAAGGTTATGTCGGCGGGTTCAGCTATGGTAAAGGGATCGACCTGCCTTCGGCTCCAGATCCGAAAAATAAGAACTACACCCTGCCAACCACCGGGAACGATCTGACCACGGATACTCTCAGCAGCCGTCTGATCCACTATTTCAACGAAGAGTGGTGGCTGACTGCGGGAGTGAGTGGGGTTCCAGCAGGCAGATCGCGCTATGCGTACAGTCTCCAGTACCCTCAAAGATAATGACGGCACTGTTGCACGATCAATCAGTGATTCCGCCGCAGCCGGACGTTTCCGGGTTCTGAGCAACACGGTGACGCTTAACGGTCACGCAAATACCGGCGATATCGGACACGATCTGGCGTTCTCCACCAACGGCTATGTCTGGTCAATTTATGGTGCGAAAGGGGCCAGCAAGCGTTATGACCTGGGCACTTCCAACTTTTACCACCCCGCCCCGATGGAAGAACCGGGCAATGGACGCATTCGTAAAAACGGTGACCGTTCCAGGTCCAGCGTGAATACCCAGCAAAGCATCACCGTCGGCGACACCGTGACGTTCTCCCCGCAATGGTCCGCGATGTTTTACCTGAGCCAGAGCTGGCTGGAAACCCGCAGCTACAGCAAGCAGGTAAGTAAAACCGGCGAGACTACCGCCAAAGGTTTAAGCCCGAATGCGACCGTCATGTACAAAATCACCCCGTCGCTGATGGCCTGGATCAGTTACGCAGATTCACTGGAACAGGGAGGCACTGCGCCGCTCGGTGTGGGCGTAAAAAATGAGGGTCAATCGTTGGATCCGTATCGCAGCCAGCAATATGAAATCGGTCTGAAGAAAGAGTTCAGTGGTATAAACCTTGGTGAGGCGCTGTTCCGCCTGGATCGCCCTTTTGCCTATGTCGATCCGTCTGACATGACCTACAAAGAACAGGGTAATCAGGTGAATAAGGGGCTGGACCTGACCGCCAGTGGCAGCATCTGGAAAGGTCTGAATATCTACAGCGGCGTCACCTTCCTCGATCCAAAGTTAAAAAACACGGTCTCAGACAGCACCAGCAATAAACAGGTGGTGGGTGTACCAAAAGTTCAGGCGAATATGCTGATGGAATACAGCCTGCCATCCATGCAGGAGCTGGTTTACAGCGCGAATATTCACTACACCAGCAAACGCGCCGCCAGTGATACCAATTCCAACTGGGCGAAAAGCTTTACCACGCTGGATCTTGGCCCCCGCTACACCACCAGACTGAATAAAGTGCCGACCACTCTGCGCCTGACGGTGAATAACGTCACCAATGAGCACTACTGGGCTTCGATCTTCCCTTCAGATACTGACGGCGGCGGTTCAGCCAGCGCATTTCCCGGTGCGGGTCGTGAAGTCCGGGCCTCAGTGACGTTCGATTTCTGATAACCGGAGCGGTGCCCTCCAGATGGGAGGCACCGGATTACCATGAATATTCAACAACGCCTTGTAGCCCTGCTGCTTTCTGTATTGTTACTCCCCGCCACGGGCATGGCAGCAGTTGAAGGACATAGTGTCATCCGCGTAGCCACGCCCTGGCCCGCGCAAAATACCATTATTGCCATGCTGGGATACGGTGAAAATATTGTCGGCACTTCTGCGGTGGCACAGCGTATACCGCTGTTCCGCCAGATCTATCCCGGAATCGAACGGGTACCGGCGATCGGCGTCACCACCGCTCATGAAATCAACTCTGAGCAGGTGATTGCCCTGAAGGCCCAGTTGCTGATTATTCCGCAGAATATGCATCTCAGTCAGCCGGAGATTCTGGCTCAGGCAGGGGTGAAAACCCTGGCGCTGCAGGCCAACTCGATTGCGGCATTACGCGAGCGGGTGACACTGACTGCGAAAGCATTAGGGCCGGATGCCGAAGCCATAGCTCAGCGCTATCAGCGCTATTTTGACCATAATATCGCCCTGATCCAGCAGCGGCTGGAAGATCTGCCTCCGGCAGGACGCGCCAGGGTTTATCACAGTATGGGCAGCCCGCTCAAAACCAGTGGCCGCCCGTCGCTGAATCAGGACTGGATGGATCTTGCCGGTGCGGTCAATGTTGCGGAACAGTGGTTCCCCGCCGGGAAAAGGGGAGCAGCAGAAGTTCCATTGGAGAAAGTGGTGACCGCTGGCCCTGAAGCGATCGTTGCCATGAACCGCAGAGATGCTGAAATCATCCGCGAGTCGGCAGCCTGGCAGTCAACTTCTGCGGTACGGCATCATCGGGTGTATGTGAATCCGCAGGGGCTGTTCTGGTGGTGCCGGGAAACCAGCGAAGAAGCGATACAGATCCTCTGGCTGGCGAAAACCCTCTATCCCCAGCGCTTTGCCGATATCGATATGGTGAAAGAGACCCACGATTTCTATCAAAATTTTTTTGGTATTTCGCTCAGCGCTCAGCAGATTGCCGGGATTCTGGAACCCTGAGGAGCGCCAGGATAGCCAGGATAGCCAGGATAGCCAGGATAGCCAGGATAGCCAGCCAGCATGGGTAACATAAGAAAGCATCAGGCATAAAAAAGCCCCTGAATTAACAGGGGCCTATGTGTTTATTCTCTACAAATAACGCTCAGGTCAACTCTAGAATGGGATATCGTCGTCGAAATCCATTGGCGGTTCATTATTCGCTGGCGCGCTGCTCTGCTGTGGCTGCGGACGGGACTGCTGGCCGCCGCTGAACTGGTTGCCGCCCTGCGGCTGCTGCGGCTGGCCCCAACCGTTATTGTTGCCCTGACCGCCACCTGCTGGTGCGCCTGCGCCACCGCCCTGACGGCCGCCCAGCATCTGCATGGTGCCGCCGACGTTAACCACCACTTCGGTGGTGTACTTTTCGACACCGGCCTGGTCAGTCCATTTACGAGTCTGCAGTGCGCCTTCGATATAAACCTGAGAGCCTTTGCGCAGGTATTCGCCCGCCACTTCTGCCAGCTTGCCGAACAGCACAACGCGGTGCCACTCGGTCTTCTCTTTAGTTTCGCCGGTCTGCTTGTCACGCCAGCTTTCGGACGTGGCCAGGGTAATGTTGGCAACGGCGCCGCCATTTGGCATGTAGCGGACTTCCGGATCTTGACCCAGGTTGCCCACCAGGATCACTTTGTTTACGCCTCTGCTGGCCATGTACGTGTCTCCGATAATTATTCAGCTTTAAGTCTAAGCCGGAAATTCTAACATTGTATACCCGCAAATCCTATCTTCGGATCCAGATCCACAGCAACATATCCGGCTTGCAGCGTTACATCCCGCGGCTGGAGAAGGATCGTAAAAATAAACTTTATCGGGCAGTGGCAGCAGCCGATCCCGGTCTGAACGATCCGGCAAAACACTGTATATCCAATCAGGTTATTTTGTGCCATAATAACAGGCTTCATTCTGGCCGTGCCGGACAGGCATGGTGGGGTCTGTGTTAATCCGGGAATTGTGAATGGATAAGATCGAAGTACGGGGTGCCCGCACCCATAATTTGAAGAATATCAACCTGATCATCCCCCGCGACAAACTGATTGTTGTCACCGGCCTGTCAGGTTCGGGCAAATCCTCGCTGGCGTTTGATACGCTGTACGCCGAGGGGCAACGCCGCTATGTGGAATCGCTTTCTGCCTATGCGCGCCAGTTTCTCTCCCTGATGGAGAAGCCGGATGTCGATCATATAGAGGGGCTGTCGCCAGCCATTTCGATCGAACAGAAGTCAACCTCACACAACCCGCGCTCCACCGTGGGCACCATCACTGAAATTCACGACTACCTGCGCCTGCTGTTTGCCCGCGTGGGCGAGCCGCGCTGCCCGGATCATTACGTCCCGCTGGCGGCACAAACCGTCAGCCAGATGGTGGATAACGTGCTGGCGCAGCCGGAAGGGCGCCGCCTGATGCTGTTGGCGCCAATCGTCAAGGAGCGCAAAGGCGAACACACCAAAACGCTGGAGAACCTGGCTTCTCAGGGCTATATCCGCGCGCGTATTGATGGTGAAGTCTGCGATCTGTCGGATCCTCCCAAGCTGGAGCTGCAAAAGAAACACACCATCGAAGTAGTGGTGGATCGCTTCAAAGTGCGTGAAGATCTGCAGCAGCGCCTGGCCGAATCCTTTGAAACCGCGCTGGAGCTTTCTGGCGGAACCGCCGTGGTCGCCGATATGGACGATCCGGAAGCGGAAGAGCTGGTGTTCTCCGCCAACTTTGCCTGCCCAATCTGCGGCTACAGCATGAGCGAGCTGGAACCCCGCCTGTTCTCCTTCAACAACCCGGCCGGGGCCTGCCCGACCTGTGACGGACTGGGCGTGCAGCAATATTTCGATCCGGAGCGCGTAGTGCAGAATCCGGAGCTTTCTCTGGCTGGCGGCGCAATCCGCGGCTGGGATCGCCGTAACTTCTACTACTTCCAGATGCTGCGCTCACTTTCAGAGCATCTGAAGTTTGATATCGAAGCGCCGTTCGACACGCTGGATGAAAAATCCCGCAAGGTGATCCTGTACGGATCAGGCAAAGAGAATATCGAGTTTAAATACATTAACGACCGCGGTGATACTTCGATCCGTCGCCATCCGTTTGAAGGCGTGCTGCATAACATGGAGCGCCGCTATAAAGAGACGGAATCTGCGGCAGTTCGCGAGGATCTGGCAAAGTTTATCAGCAACCGCTCTTGTGCCAGCTGTGAAGGCACGCGCCTGCGTCGTGAAGCGCGCCATGTGTTTGTTGAAAACACCACGCTGCCAACCATTTCTGACATGAGCATCGGTCATGCGATGGAGTTCTTCCAGAACATGAAGCTGAGCGGCCAGCGCGCACAGATTGCTGAGAAGGTGCTGAAAGAGATTGGCGACCGCCTGAAGTTCCTGGTCAACGTTGGCCTGAACTACCTGTCGATGTCCCGTTCCGCCGAAACGCTCTCTGGCGGTGAAGCGCAGCGTATCCGCCTTGCCAGCCAAATCGGCGCGGGTCTGGTCGGCGTGATGTACGTGCTGGATGAGCCTTCAATCGGCCTGCACCAACGCGATAACGAACGCCTGCTGGAGACGCTGGTACATCTGCGCAACCTCGGCAATACGGTTATTGTGGTGGAGCACGATGAAGATGCGATCCGCGCCGCCGACCATGTGATCGATATTGGTCCGGGTGCCGGTGTGCACGGCGGTCAGGTTGTGGCAGAAGGTACGGTCGATGACATTATGGCCGTGGAGGCTTCCCTGACCGGGCAGTTCCTTAGCGGCAAGCGTGGGATTGCGGTGCCGGAGGATCGTGTTAAAGGCGATCCTAATAAAGTGCTGAAGCTGACCGGCGCAAAGGGCAACAACCTGAAAGATGTGACGCTGACGCTGCCAGTCGGGCTGTTCAGCTGCATCACCGGCGTGTCCGGCTCGGGCAAATCCACGCTAATCAATGACACGCTGTTCCCGATCGCTCAGCGCCAGTTGAACGGTGCCACCATCGCAGAGCCTGCGCCTTATCGCGAAATTAGCGGCATGGAACATTTCGATAAAGTCATTGATATCGACCAGAGCCCGATTGGCCGTACGCCACGCTCCAACCCTGCCACCTATACCGGCATTTTCACCCCGGTACGTGAACTGTTTGCTGGCGTGCCAGAGTCCCGTACCCGTGGCTACACGCCGGGCCGCTTCAGCTTTAACGTGCGTGGTGGACGTTGCGAAGCCTGTCAGGGTGACGGCGTGATCAAGGTGGAAATGCACTTCCTGCCGGATATCTACGTGCCGTGCGATCATTGCAAGGGCAAACGCTATAACCGTGAGACTCTGGAGATTAAATACAAAGGCAAAAGCATTCACGAAGTGCTGGAGATGACCATTGAAGAAGCACGCGAGTTCTTTGATGCCGTTCCGGCGCTGGCGCGTAAGCTGCAGACGCTGATGGATGTGGGGCTTTCCTATATCCGCCTTGGTCAATCGGCCACCACGCTGTCCGGCGGTGAAGCACAGCGCGTTAAGCTGGCCCGGGAACTGTCGAAGCGCGGAACCGGCCAGACACTGTATATCCTTGATGAGCCGACCACAGGCCTGCACTTTGCGGATATTCAGCAACTGCTGGAAGTGCTGCATCAGCTACGCGATCAGGGCAACACCATCGTGGTGATTGAACACAATCTTGATGTGATCAAAACCGCCGACTGGATTGTTGACCTGGGGCCGGAAGGCGGCAGCGGCGGCGGGAAGATCCTCGTTTCCGGTACGCCGGAGACGGTCGCGAAGTGCAAGGAGTCGCACACTGCCCGCTTCCTGAAGCCTTTGTTAAATATTAAATAATGTTTGTGGGGCGAATGACTTCGCCCCACTACCACAGAAACTTACTCGCCCCCCTTTTTTGCCCCATCAGACAAATGTTTGCAGGATCAGGCAAGATTTAAACAGATTCCGGTATACCCCCTTTGCCGCTGGCTAACTATCCTTAGAGTTCTCGTTTTAGCGTCACGAACAAGACACTTTCAATTACTGGAGACACCATGAACGTTACTCATGCTTATGCAGCCCAGGACGCAAAATCAAAGCTGGCCCCGTTTGAATACCAGCCGCGCGAACTGCGTGAACACGATGTCCAGATTGAGGTTATGTACTGTGGCGTTTGCCACTCCGACCTTCACCAGGCCCGCAACGAATGGAAAAACACCATTTTTCCGGTCGTCCCTGGCCATGAAATCGTTGGCCGCGTCACCGCAGTTGGCGGCCACACTCATAAATACAAAGTGGGTGATTTAGTCGGCGTGGGCTGTCTGGTTGACTCCTGTCGCACCTGCGACAGCTGTAAAGAAGACCTTGAGCAATACTGCGAAAACGGTTTCACCGGAACTTATAACGGTCAGGACCGTATCACTGGCGAAACCACTTACGGTGGCTACTCCACTCAGGTGATTGTTCACGAAGATTTCGTGCTGCGCATCCCTGACAACCTGGATCCGGCTGGTGCCGCACCGCTGCTGTGTGCCGGTATCACCACCTTCTCTCCTCTGCACCACTGGGGCGTCGGCCCGGGTAAAAAAGTCGGTATCGTGGGTCTGGGTGGCCTTGGCCATATGGGCGTGAAAATTGCCCATGCGATGGGCGCGCATGTCGTGCTGTTCACCACTTCCCCTTCTAAAGTGGAAGACGGTAAACGTCTGGGTGCTGATGAAGTGGTCATCTCTAAAGATGCCGATCAGATGGCTGAACACACCAACAGCTTCGACTTCATCCTGAACACCGTAGCGGCTCAGCATGATCTGAACCAGTTCATAACCCTGCTGCGTCGCGATGGCACCATGACGCTGGTTGGCGTTCCTGAACATGACCATCCATCACCGCAGGTATTTAACCTGATCTTTAAACGTCGCAGCGTGGCTGGTTCACTGATTGGCGGCATTAAAGAGACTCAGGAAATGCTGGATTTTTGCGGCAAGCACAATATCGTTTCTGATATTGAGATGATCAAGATGAATGAGATTAACGAAGCCTATGAACGTATGCTGAAAAGCGACGTGAAATACCGCTTTGTGATCGATATCGATACGTTACGCGGTTAACAAAAAATGGGGCGAATAACTTCGCCCCTGCCAATAACCGGCCCCAGCGGCGGATTTATTCCGCCCTGTTTAGTGATTTTGACCTGCCTTAGCGAAATTCAGCCCTCTTCAGGATAAGCCGCCGTATGGAAATCTATCTCCCACTTCAGCACCTTGCCGTACAACTCTGACAGCGCAAACCGCTGCTCCGCGTTCAGTTCTGCCGTACAGCGATCCAGCTCCTCCTTCAGCCAGCTGGCCTGTTGGAAAAACTCCTCTTCCGCATGCAGCTCAACCCAACGACGCACGTCCTCATCACTCTGGGTTGCCGCACTCACTCGCTTGCACCAGTGGTAATACATCCACTCAGCACCAAACATCAGCGTGATAATCTCCTCGTAGCTGCCGCGCTGTGCCACGTTCAGCATGCCATCGCGAAAACGCCGCACGCCGGGCAGATCGTCCGGATAGTTTGCCGGATCAACGTTACGCTTTGCCAGCACGCTCTCAAACCAGGCAATCTGTGTATCCACCAAAGCGTTCAGCACGCCAATCAACCAGCGCTGCTGGCGGATACCGGGCGCTTTAGCCACACCCAGTGAGAAGATGGCGATAGCGGTTGCCACAAAGTTGCCCTCAAACACCAGATAGCGGTTGAACACTTGTTCCGGCAGGCTATCCTGCTCAATCTCGCAGACGAAGCGGTGCTGCTGCATCGCCTGCCAGTCCCCCTGATGTTCACGCAGTAAACGCTCGCTGAACGCTTCCACTATTCTTCCCCCAGCGCTACACGAGCCGCAGCCATAAAGTGTTTGACGCGGGCCTGCTCAACATCGTTCCACCAGACGCCATCAACTTTCAGCGCGCTGGCGACGATCACCCCCTGGGTACGGGAGAGGATTTCGCTGACGTTATCCGGCGTCACGCCCGACCCCACCAGCAGCGGCAGCGCGGTTGCACCACGGATTTCATCAATTTCGCTCAGGGTTGCACTGTCTCCGGTACGCTGACCGGTGGCGATCACCGCGTCCGCTTCGAAAAAGTCCACATCGCGGGTCAGCTCCTGAATCGAACGGTCGGCGACAATCGCATGGCTGCCGTGCTTCACGTGACTGTCAGCAAACACTTTAATATGTTCGGCGCGTAACTGGCTGCGATAGCGCAGGGCTTTCGCGGCAGCCCCTTCGATAAAGCCTTCGTTGGCGATATAAGCATTCGCCCACTGATTTACGCGGACAAAATCGGCCCCACCGGCCAGTGCCGTAGCCAGCGCCGGAATAGCGGCGTTAGCCAGTACGTTGATCCCCAGCGGAACATTAAAGCGGGTGCGGATTTTATCGGTAATCACCGCCATGATGGCTGCCGTCTCAGGACCAATATCCTCCGGTTTGGAAAAAGGAATGTCGCCATGATTTTCAATAATAAGGCCATGAACACCACCGGAAATATAATTATCAGCATCACGAAGCGCACACTCAATTATATCACCCACTGTTTTTACACTGTATTTTGGCGCACCTGGAAAGGGGGCGCAGTGAATAACACCTATCACCGCTTTCTTACGTGAAAAAATAGCTTGTATTGCGTCAGTTTTTTCTGCTGATATAGCACCCATCTTCTTAATCCTGTTTAAGGAAACACTATGCGTGTTTATGTCACCGGTAATATCACCGTCGATGAAAGCTGGGCGATAGCCGATATTCCCACAAAAGGATCATCCATTCATGGGCATAAAATTTCACAAGATATCGGCGGCAAAGGCGCGAATCAGGCAATTATACTTTCCCGCTGCGGCATTCCGACTACATTAATAGCCGCGACGGGAAATGACAGCAATGGCAGCTGGATCAGAGAACAGATAATTTCTGAACCGTTGCAGCTACTGCCTGATTTCTGTTTACCCTGCCATAGTGATACCTCAATTATTTTCAACAGTGCCGACGGTGATAACGCTATTATTACCACCGCCACCGCGGCAGACTCTCTGAGCCTGGAAACCATCACCAGGACTCTGGCTGAGGCACGACCCGGCGATATTCTGCTGCAACAGGGCAATTTCTCCTTTGAGAAAACCCGTGACCTGTTTCAGCTGGCAAAAGCACGTGGCATGACCACCGTGTTTAACCCTTCACCGGCCAAGCCAGCCTTCGCTCAGCTCTGGCCGCTGGTGGATATTGCCGTCCTGAACCAGCCAGAAGCCGCCGAACTGCAGCCTGCTGGTGTTAAAACGTTAGTGATCACTCACGGTTCTCAGGGTACCGGGCTGACGACGGCTGAGCAGCAGCTGCATTGCCCGGCTGAACCCGTGCAGGCGGTTGACAGCACCGGTGCGGGCGATACCTTCCTCGCCGTGATGCTGGCCTCTGCTCTGTTGCGTCAAACCCCTGTTGATATGTTAGCACTCACTCACGCCAGCAAAGCTGCGGCGATAACCGTCAGCCGCCATGGCACCTGGAGCGCCTTCCCTCAACGATACGAACTGGCTGCTCTTCTTCAGAGCTGACCGAAACCGGCCCCTCAACAGAGGGACCGGAACGGAGTTACTTAAACAGCGAACGGTACGGGTCAACGTTCGCTTTGGTTACGACAGTTGCCGGAACAAGGATTTTCTTCGGCACGGTTTTGCCAGAAGTGATGGCATTAAGAGCCTTCAACGCTTCAGTACCCATTTTCTCCGGGTCCTGCTGCAGCACGGCGGCCACGTAACCACCATCAATACCGCTAATGGCTTTTGCCGTCAGATCCCAGCCAAACACCTTGAGATCCTTCTGGCGTCCCTGGTTTTCCACTGCGGCAATAGCACCGAGCAGTGCCGGCTCACCAGTGGCATAAATCGCCGTCAGGTCCGGGTTACCGGTGATCAGGTTTTCCGCCGCCGTCATGGCGTTATCCTGAATATTGCGGCCATCCACCACGTCAGCCACGGTAATCTGCTTGTTGCTTTTTATCGTGTCCTCAAAGCCTTTCTGACGATCGTTCTGGATAGCCGAGTTTAGCGCTCCAACGATGCCCAGCCGCGCTTTACCACCCATATTCTTCTTCACGTAATCGAGGAAGAATTTGCCGAGGATTTTACCGCCTTCAATATTGTCGACACCAACCTGGGCCGCCTGAGGACCAGCCGGTAACACCGCATCGATAGCCACCACCGGAATATGTGCAGCCGCCGCTTCTTTAATCGCAGGCATAATGCCGTTAACATCAATCGCATCCACCAGAATACCTTTCACACCCTGCTGAATATAGTTTTCAATCGCATCATTCTGAGCCACCGGATTATCCGTAGCGTTGAACACTACCAGATCTTTACCGCTGGCTTTGGCTTCATCCTGTGCGCCTTTATTCATCAGGTTAAAAAACAGGGCCTGCTGATTAATCTGGACTAATGCATAAGTGGGAGCCGCAGCTATCGCACCACTTATATAACTGCCCGATGCCAATAATGCAGTTGCCAGAGCTACGATGCGCAATTTTCCGGTGTTAAATACCATCATCATTGTCCTCATTGGGATTGAGCGCTGCCACAGTCGGAAAACACTGAGCAGAAAGTTTGTTGGCAGGACAAATATCAGACTGAAGGCTGAGCAACCCCATAAATAGATGAAGATTGTCAGCAAAGGCCGCCAGGAGACATTTTGACGGCCGGTCCGTTTCGGCGTCTGGATAAAATGCTCGTTGTCGGTTGGGAATCGCTTCCCCGGTGGTGCAGGTAAACTGGCTATTACAATTCTCCGTGGCCGTATTTTTGTCAAGCGCTATTTTTCTACTGCGTTCCGTCATCAGAAAGTGCTATAACAGCGGCGCTTAACTATGTTACAGATATCCCTCCTTCTCTGACGTGGCGTGAATGATGATTAAAAAACGCATTCTGTTATCCGATGTGGCGGCGCTTGCCGGGCTGTCAAAGGCCACGGTTTCCCGCTACATGAACAACAGCATCGTCCTGCCGCAGGAGACCATTGCGCGAATTGAATCAGCCATCAGCCAGCTGGATTATCGCGGCAACAGTCTGGCCCGACGCCTGAGCAAAGGCGGCAGCGAAACGCTCGGGCTGGTGCTGCCGGATATCACCAACCCGTTCTTTGCGGAACTGGCGGATGCGGCTGAAGAAGCTGCCTTTGAGCACGGTTACAGCCTGGTACTCTGTATCACCCGCAACAATCCGGAAAAAGAGAGCCAGTTCATCCGCTGGCTGGATACCTGCCAGGTTGACGGCCTGCTGTTCACCACCAACCGCCCGGATAACGGGCTGTTACGTCAGGAAATTCAGCGTCATCAGCGCATCGTCCTGCTGGATGAAGATATTCCCGGCAGCCGCGTACCTAAAGTATTTGCCGACAACGTCCAGGGAGGCATGCTCGCCACACAGCAGCTGATTGCTGCGGGTCACCGCGATATCGCGTTTATCGGCGGGCCTGACGAGCTGATGAGCGTGCGCGAACGTTATCAGGGATTTTGCACCGCTCTGGAGCAGGCCGGTTTACAGTGCCCGCCAGAGTGGGTGATGTACGGTGACTATCAGCGCGAGTTCGGCCAGCGGGCGCTGCGCCAGCTGTTCAGCCGCGACCGCCGCCCCACAGCCGTGTTCGCCGCCAGTGACTTTTTAGCGCTCGGATTGCTGGATGGCCTCCGTGAACTGGGCCTGAGCGCGCCGGAGTCGCTTTCACTGGTCGGCTTCGATGATGCCAGCTATGCCGATTTTACCCAGCCACGGATCTCCACTATCCGCCAGCCCGCACGGAAGCTGGGCCGGACGGCCGTCAGCCTGATGCTCCGCCTGCTAAACGGCGAAGAAAATGTACCCGCCGAAACCCGCCTGCCCGTCACCTGGGTCGGTCGCGACTCCATTCAGTCACGTTAATACTGACCAAAATGGCGCAAATTGCGCACAAAAATGGCGCAAAAAGCGAGCAGCACTGAGTCCTCTGGCGCTGCTTAGTAAACCGGTTTACACGTACATTTAAAATTATCTGATGTGTTTACAGCAGGTTAGAAACACCGACTCCCTCATCGCGCCAGTGCTGGCATGGAAGCTGCTTTGCTTATCCCGGCGAACAAATATTTGCTTTGTCCAGATGCAGATGGAGATGGAGACGGTTCCGTTGCCAAGGTAAACCGGTTTACAAGAAGTAATCCGCGAGCAACGGAACATTTTTCTCCGGCATCACCGTCCACCAACTGTCTGGCGATGGGAGTCCATAATGCAACAGCTTAAGCCTGCCACCGCGCGGGTAGAAATGGTCAACATTACCAAGACTTACGGCTCGATCCGTTCGCTGCGCGGCGTCAACCTGCAGCTGGCTCCGGGCGAAGTTCTCGGCCTGGTCGGCGACAACGGTGCAGGGAAATCCACCCTGACCAAAGTGCTTTCCGGAGCAGTCGTGCCCACCAGCGGCGCGATCCGTATTGACGGCGAAGAGCAGCATTTCACCAACCCGGCAGATGCCCGCCGCTGCCATATCGAAATGGTTTATCAGGATCTCTCGCTGTGCGACACCGTCGACGTGGCGGGTAATCTGTTTATGGGCCGCGAGCCGATGAAACATGTGCTCGGCATTCCCTTTCTCGATCAGGCCAGAATGCATGCTGATGCCCGCGAGATGCTGAAGGGGCTGGGAATTTCAATTCCGGATACCCGTCTGCTGGTGCGTAATCTCTCCGGCGGTCAGCGCCAGGCGATTGCCATTGCCCGTGCAGCCGCGTTCGAACCGAAAGTGCTGATCATGGACGAACCGACCGCCGCGCTGGCGGTAGCCGAAGTGGAAGCGGTGCTGGAACTGATCCGCCGGGTCAGCGCACGAGGCGTCAGCGTGATCCTGATTACCCACCGGCTGCAGGATCTGTTCCTGGTCTGCAACCGCATTATGGTGATGTACGAAGGCACCAACGTAGCCGATCGCCAGGTGACGGAAACCAGCCTTGGCGACATCGTTAACCTGATCGTGGGTGAAAAGTTCACCGCGCATTCCGCTGCCGCGCACTGAGGTAACCAGGATGAGTATGGTCAATTTAAGCGGTTCCCGTGTCATTCGGCACTCGCTGCCGCGCCGCATGCTGCACAACCATTCGGGTGAGGTCAGCATCGCGCTGTTTTTTATCTTCTGCTGCGTGGTGTTTGGGCTTATCACCAGCAACTTTCTCAGCGGCACTAACTGGCTGAACATCATCCGTCAGAGTGCCCCGCTGCTGATTGTTGCCACTGCCATGACGCTGGTAATCACCACTGGCGGCATCGATTTGTCCGTCGGTTCCACGCTGGCGCTGGTCGGGGCGCTGTCGGCTATCGCACTGAATAACTGGGGATTACCCTGGCCGGTGGTGTTGATCGGCGGCCTGCTTCTGGGTGCGCTGGTCGGGGCGGTCAACGGCTTTTTCATCGCCTACGAGGGGATACCGGCGTTTATCGTCACCCTGGCAACGCTGGCGGTGGTGCGTGGCGTGGCGCTGCTGATCACTCAGGGCTATTCCATTCCCATCCCTGCTGACAGTGCGTTCACGTTTATGGGGCGAGCCTGGGTTATTGGCATTCCGATGCCCGCGCTGATTGGCATTGTGGTGCTGATTGTCGGTCATATCGTACTGAATCATATGCGTTTTGGCCGCTACGTCACCGCAATCGGTGCCAATGCCGAAGGCGCGCGCCGCAGCGGGATCAATACCAAAGCGGTAACTATGCGCGTGTACATGATCAGTGGGATGGCGGCAGCGCTGGCGGGGATGATCATCACTGCCCGTCTTGGCAGCGGCTCCTCTAACCAGGGCGAAGGCTTTGAGCTGCAGGTTATCGCCGCGGTGGTGCTGGGCAGTACCAGCCTGTTTGGTGGCTTCGGCACCATTATCGGTACGCTGCTGGGCGCGATGTCGATCGCCATTATCCAGAACGGTCTGATCCTCTCGCATATCTCGCCGTTCTACACCCAGATTGCCACCGGCACCATCATCCTGCTGGCGATCTGGCTGAACACCCGCATTCTCAACCCGGCGCGAACGCCGTCGAAAGGATAGCCGATGAAAGGATCGATTTTTCGCCATGCCGATCCGCTGCCGGTTGGAGTCCGTAGCGGCCATGTGATGACCGTGCTGGGACCAATGCCGCTGGGTGAGATGGGCGTGACGCTGATGCACGAACACATTCTGCTGGATGCCTCGGGCAAATGGGTCCCTCCCTGCTGTTGCAGCGATCGTCATGTGGCCGAGATGCCGGTAAAGATTGAGAATCTCGGGGAATTGTCACTTAACCCATTGATGAGCCGGGATAACTGCCAGCTATTTGACTCCGATATGGCGATTGAAGAGCTGATGAAGTTCCGCGCACTGGGCGGTGAAACGGTTATCGACCCGACCAATATCGGCATCGGCCGCGACCCGAAGGCGCTGCAGCGGATTTCACGCCTTGCCGGGTTGAATATCGTGATGGGGACCGGGCTGTATCTGGAGCCTTCACACCCGGAGTGGGTGAAAACCATCACCGTTGAGCAACTGACGCAGAAGCTGATTTACGACGTCGGCGGCGCGGAGGAAAAACCAGAAGTGATTGCCGGACTGATCGGCGAAATCGGCGTTTCCAGCCGGTTCACCGCCGATGAAGAGAAATCGCTGCGCGCGGCGGGAAGAGCCAGTGCCGCTACCGGCGTGCCGATTGAGGTGCATCTGCCAGGCTGGGAACGACTGGGGCATAAGGTACTGGATATCCTTGAGCAGGAAGGGGCCGATCTGCGCCATACCGTCCTGTGCCATATGAACCCCAGCTTTGCCGACAAAACCTATCAGCGGGAACTGGCGCAGCGCGGGGCCTTCCTCGAATACGACATGATTGGCATGAGCTATTACTACGCTGATGAATCCGCACAGTCCCCTTCGGACGAAGAGAATGCCCGCGCCATCTGCGAGCTGATTGAAGACGGCTTCATTCACCAGATTTTGCTGTCGCAGGACGTGTTCCTGAAAACCATGCTCACCCGCTACGGCGGCCATGGTTATGGCTACATCCTTAAACATTTTGTTCCCCGCCTGCGCCGTCATGGCGTCAGCGGCGGGCAGCTTGAAACATTAATGATTGCTAACCCGCAGCGCGTGTTTGGCGGGTAAAGGGAGAGTGTGATGCAAAAGAAAATTCTGCTGGTCGGAGAATCCTGGACCAGCACCTCCACCCATGTTAAGGGCTTCGACCAGTTCGCCACCGCTACCTGGCACAACGGCGCGACTGATTTCCTCGCGGCGCTGGCCGACAGCGATTACGCCATTACCCATATGCCAGCCCATGAAGCGCCGGTCAGTTTTCCGCTGACGCTGGCTGAGCTACAGCGGTGGGACGCCATTATTCTCTCCGACATCGGGGCTAATACGCTTTTGCTGCACCCGGATACCTGGCTCAAAAGCCAGCGCACGCCGAACCGTCTGGCGCTGATCCATGACTATGTGGCGGCGGGCGGCAGCCTGATGATGATTGGTGGCTATTACAGCTTCCAGGGAATTAATGGTGGCGCACGCTATCGCAATACTCCGGTAGAAAAAGTGCTGCCAGTGCGCTGCCTGCCCTGGGATGACCGCATTGAGTCACCGGAAGGGATTTACCCGGAAATCAGGGAACCACACGCAGTTTTCAGCGAGATTTCTGGCGACTGGCCATGGCTGCTGGGCTATAACGAAGTCGAAATGCAGCCCGGAGGGAAACTGCTGGCGACGGTCGCCGGAACTGAATATCCACTGCTGGCCGTTCGGGAATTTCAGCAGGGCCGCTCGCTGGTGTGGACCAGCGACATGTCCGCTCACTGGCTGCCAAATGAGTTCGCCGCGTGGCCGGGCTATCGCCAGCTGTGGATTAACTGTCTGGACTGGCTGACGGAGAAAGCCTGATGGCAGATCGAACTCTGCAACTGGCACAGCGCCTGCTGGGTTTTGACACCATCAATCCCCCCGGCGATGAGGCCGCCTGCATGGCCTTTTTCGCCGGATGGCTGAGTGACCAGGGTTTTGAAGTCACCCTCAGCAGCTTTGACGAAGATCGCTGTAATCTGATCGCCCGCATGCCGGGAACCCAGGCTGGCAGCCCGCTGGCCTTTACCGGTCATCTGGATACGGTGCCACTGGGCAATCAGACCTGGCAGCACGCCCCCTTTGGGGCCGACATCGTCGACAATCGCCTGTACGGGCGTGGCTCCAGTGATATGAAAGCGGCAGTCGCTGCCTTCGCCGTAGCCTGCGTTACTCATCAGGCCGCAATCCGTGCAGGCAAAGGCGTGGTTCTTCTGATCACCGGCGGTGAGGAAACCGGTTGTGACGGTGCCGAAGCGCTGATTGCTGGCGGAGATTTACCGGAAGTGGGTGCATTGATCGTCGGCGAACCAACCGCGAACTACCCGGTTATCGGCCATAAAGGTGCTCTTTGGCTACGTTGTGAAACCCGGGGAAAAACGGCCCACGGTGCCATGCCGGAGCTGGGGATTAACGCGATTTATCTGGCGGCGGAAGCGCTGGGGAAAATCCGCCAGTTCGAACCGGGAGCGCCGCATCCGTTAATGAAAAAACCGACGCTCAACGTGGGCCGGATTCAGGGCGGGCTGAATATCAATTCCGTTCCCGACCGCACGCAGTTTGATGTGGATATCCGCACCGCGCCAAATCTGCAACATGTCACCATCCGGCAAAACCTGTCCACCGCGCTGGGTGAGACGGTGACGATTTCCACTCTGGTGGATCTGCCTGCAGTACTGAGCGCAGAAGATAACGACTGGATTGCCAGTGTTTATCAGCATTGCCAGCCGCTGCATCCTGAACCACTGGCGGCGAAGATTGTGCCCTACTTCACCGATGCCTCACTGTTGCTTCCGGCCCTGAACCATCCTCCCTGCATTATTTTAGGCCCGGGAGAGCCGGCTATGGCGCACCAGACCGACGAATACTGCCTGCTCAGCCGTCTGGCAGAGGCTGAAAAGCTCTATGGCGAATTAATTTGCGACTGGCAGGCGAAGTAAATTCTGCCATAACGGCGGTGGCAAATCCTCAACGTGGGCGATCAAGCGGCCATCAATGCGCCGTTTTAGTATCCAGCGCCTGCTGCCAGGAAGCATCCACCAGATAGTAAATCTGTGAATCCTTCAGCGACCCGTCCAGCAGCACCGTGCTCCAGTGCGATTTGTTCAGGTGCTCGCTGGGCAGCACATCTTTATGCTCTTCACGCAGCAAATCAGCCAGCGCAGGTGTCGCTTTCAGTGCCACGGCTGGCCGCCCGTCCACTTCATGCACCAGCGCAAACAGGACGTCATCCACTTTGATCTGTGTGGCTTTCCAGTCGCTGTGTACGCTCTGCACCGCGCCCGGTTTGTCCATGCAATAAGACAGAAGATCCGATACGTTCATGTTGTTTTATTCCCCTTGTTGCGTGGCAACGATGCGCCTTTTAAACAGTTATGAACCACATTTGAACTGGCTCGTTATTACCGAAACGGCTTAACATATTTATATTTACTTATGTTGGTTAATGAGTATAGGTGATAGCAACAAGCACACCATAAAACCAAAGAGGACAGGTTTATTGTCTGAACGGCTCTGTCTTATCAAGACCTAACACAGAAAATGGAGAGGTTCTGCCGCATTCAGAGATCCATAATGTAACGTCAAGTTTTTTATAACATTCCTGATGATGTCGCTGACCCGAAACGCGTTTATACGCCCACATTATCCTGTCGATGTTATTAGCAGGCATGGAACTGGTGCACATGACTCGTAAGGGGAAATTGAGCATCCGGGTGGGGACGAGCTGTCCTCCCGACGGAGCAGTTTTACCCTGCCAACTGTGTAAAAAAAGGAAAAGAAACTTTTGTCAACCTGCTATCATTAATGCGACAGAATTTTATTTCCTAATTCCACAGTCTGTCTTTGATTATTTTATAATGCACATCTTTTAAATCATCATACTTCCAGATGAACAACCCACCAAGATTAAAATCCAGCACCTGTTCGATGAAATAATTTAAATTCCAGTCAGTTAACCCCTTTGTTGTCAGGGCCAGTATACATTCCTTTTTTTCGGCACCGTGCTCTAACGTCCGTTTTAAAGCAGGAATAACATTGCTGGCAATGTCCTCTCTGCTCCACATGGCAGAAGCGTAACAATAATGGATAAAACGGTCACACAGACCAGATTTTATTAGCTTCTTAATCTTTTCGTTTAATTTATTACCATTATCTGTAGTCGGATGATTGTAGGAATATCCGGAAATAAAACCAAAGCTTGTGTCTTTCTGGCATTTTTTTAATTGCTGCATTGCCTCAACGGCCAAAGCAATGTTCATATTGCATTCATCATCAAAATCAACACCATCCCAGCCCCGGCTTTTAGTAGCTTCAGCAATCCTCAACACTTCATCTTTATCTGAAGGCTTTCCGTCAGGTGAGCCCCCCCATAGACCCAAAGAGTTTTTCCTTTAAAGTCGGGAGCATTGTCTGGTCTGTTTTGTTTCTCCGGGCTCCATCCCCCCCTAATAAATTTGTTCATAATATGCATCTCCTCATTTGTATTTTTCCACTAGTGCATAAAGGATCGCAGCAGTTTCAGTATCCAACTGACCGCTGTAATTGCAGGGGCGAAAATGCAACTGAAATGCCCGGAGTAACTGAGCGTAACCGACATCACTTCCCGAACCAGATGTATCATAGCCATACCGTTTCAACATTCCTGTGATATCATCTTTCGCAGGTAACGAGTGGCAAAATTGCGCAGCATATTTATCCTTCGTTTCTTCATCAAACCATGCCCCGACTCCGGCTGTGTAAAGTTCTTTCCATGGGAAAACTGAACCCGGATCGCTTTTTCGTCCGGGGGCAATATCACTGTGTCCGACGACATTGGCAGGCGTAATATCCGGGTAGCGCTGAAGGATATTTACTGCTAATGCTTTAATTGCATCAATCTGGGTTGGATTATAGGGAGGGAATGTGAATACCCCATTATTATCGGTAGCTAAATTAACCGTCTCAATTCCTATTGATGTATCGTTAAGATTACTTCGACCGCCCCACGAACTGACCCCGGCATGCCATGCACGTTCATCCTCATCGACTAAATTAAAAATCCGCATATTTTTAAAGCCGGCATCTATATATGTTTTATCGGAAGGGTCCGGAACAAGGTAATGGGCGCTGACCGAAGAACCTGTCAGTGAAATAATCGATTTTTCAAAATCAAGAGCGGTATAATGCATTACCAGAAAACGGACGCGGCGATTGAATCCTTTTACTGAGCGATAAGTGTTATAATCAATCTGATACATACAGACTCCTTCCAATAAGATACAATTTATCATTCCCAATACCTGTCAGAGTTTGTTCGCCCGAATGAGTTCATAAAAAATACAGCAAGCGTGATTTATATCGCATTTTATATATAGGCCGACATCGCAAAACGAGCACTTTTTCAAAGTTCGTAAGGAGGCAACCTCCTGTATAGCAAAAGCTATGCGGCGGCAGACATATCCCATGATGAGATGCTGCAGGTTTACGCAGGAAGGACGAATGAAACTTGAACAGGATCAATACAGCGTGAAACACTTACCATTTAAACAATATAACAGTGATTAAATGAGCTGACATTCAAAAAATCGGTTATGTCGCATCAATGACAACAGACCAGCTAAAGTTGTACTGTCTGTCCTTAATAGGTTCATCGTCTTCCCAGCCAGTATTAAGCGCTGCGAGGGCTGCAGTATTCGCCCCCGCGTTTACCAGTGGATACCAACTTCGGTTGACCATGGTAACGGATGGCATTGCTTGCGGAAGAAGTGCCATATAACTACGACTTCATGCGAAAGAACCGTCTGAGAAGCGGCGCGCGTTCTCCGTAGCAACACCTTTGTAATGACTTGCAAACTCAATCTGTTACTCATTCTGAGTAAGAGAGTGAAAAGGATTATTTGTTGTATCACCATCCGCCGCCAAGTGCCAGGAACAACGCAATCTGGTCGCTGTTCAGCTTCCCGGCAGACTGTACTAATGCCAGTTCACTGTCGGCAAGAGTACGCTCAGCGTCCAGCACATCCAGATAGCCACTCTTTCCATGGGTATAGAGGAGTCGGGTTTGCTCCGCCACATTCTGACGCGCTGCAACCTCTTGTTTCAGTGAGTTCTGGCGTTGGAGTTCCTGTACATAATTATTAAGCGCTGTACGAACTTCCTGCAGTGCGGTCAATACTGTTTTTTCAAAACGGGCATAATCGGCACCTGCGCCTGCACGCGTAGCCTCAATCCGCGCCTGAACCTCACCGGTATTCGGTACGGTCCAGGAAATGAGTGGTCCAAAACTCCATGCGCGGGTGTCCTGTTCACCCATTCCGTGCATGAAACCAGCCGAACTGGTGGTAAGACCTAAAGCGATTTTAGGATAGAGATCGGCCATGGCGACGCCAATTTGCGCCGTTGACGCGGCCAGCAGGCGTTCCCGCTGGCGAATATCCGGCCGTCTCGCCAACAGTGCGCGCATATCACCCACAGGTAACGGTTTTTTCAGCGCCGGCAGGGACGCACATTTTCTGATACGGGATGGCAGATTTTCAGGTAAGTCTCCGGTCAGCGTGGCCAGGCGGTAAAATGCATTTTCTTGCTCGGCCTGCAATGGAGGCAGAGATGCTTCGAGACTGGCAACCTGCGCATTAGCGCGGATATTGTCCAGTTCCCCGGCTCTTCCAGCCTGAACCAGTTGTTCCGTAAGACGGGCCGACTGGTGTTGTAAATCTATCGATTGTTGTACCGTATGAAGTTGAACGCCAGCAGCACAAACATCTGTCCAGGCGCGGGCAGTTTCTGCCGCTACATTCACTTTTACCAAATCATAAGCTGCCTTCGCTGCTTCACTCTCCGCCTGTGATGACTCAATCGCTCGTTTAATTTGGCCAAACAAATCAATCTGATAGGAAAGCTGCAAACCCGAGGTATAATGCCAGGTGTTCGGTGGGACATAACCCGGCTGCAACGCCGACAATCCTGAGGGATGACCATAGTAGGGTTGCACGTTGATATCAAATTGCGGTTGCTGTTGGCCTTCCACCTCTTTGAGTGCGGCCTGCGATTGCATCAGGCTGTACAAGGCCGTACGCAAATCCAGGTTATGTCGGAGCGCTTTCTGAATCAACCCATCCAGTTCGGATGACTGATACAGATGCCACCAGTCATGCGGTAGTACCGCGTCGGAAACCGACTTTGAAGGCAGAGTTTCTGTCATCAGCCCGCTGGATGCCGCCTGGTGTAGCAACGGGGTATCAGGTTTTTTATAATCAGGCCCGATAGCTGAAAAACTACAACCCGCCAGTAACAGTGAGACCAGTAAAGGCAAGACGCGACGCATACAACCCGTTTTGTCGATATAACTGACGGAAAATGATGACATTGTTGCCATTACTGTTTCTCGTTATGTTCTGAAGTCGACGTACCGGGTTTGTTATCCACGTCAACAGTGACCGTCTGTCCGGCAACCAGCAAAAAATTTTCAGGAAGATCAAGTTTGATCCTCACGGGAATACGCTGTGCCAGCCTCACCCAGTTGAAGGTTGGGTTGATATCTGGCAGCAGATTGCTTCCCACTGAGCGATCCCTCTCGGCTATCCCGGCGACAATGCTTTGAACGACACCGTGGATCGCCGGACCGCCGCTCATCGGAATAACCCGGGCCGCATCGCCGATATGGATACGGGATAGTTTGGTTTCCTCGAAATAACCTTCCACATACAGCGAGCTTTCATCAACCACGGCCAGTGCAGGTTTCCCTTTCGTTGCATAGCCACCGCTACGCAGATCAAGGTTGGTGACGCGTCCGCTTACCGGCGATTTAACCTCCGCACGTTGCAGATCCAGCAACGCTTGTTTCAACATAACCTGTTCGCCGTTAACATCATTAACTGACTGATCGTATTTCATTCTGCTACGTTCAAGTTCTTCTGTTGGCACCAGTTTGCCCAGATTTTGGTTACGCATATATTCCCGTCGAGCCTGCTCCATCACCGTTTTTCGTGAGGTCAATGCCACCTGCGCCTGTTCCACTGCAAGTGCATAACGTGAATGATCTACCACAAACAGTAAATCACCGGCATTGACATGCTGGTTATCCGTCACCGCAACACGATTAACCAGGCCAGAGACATCTGGTGCAATAACGACCACATTAACGCGAACACGGCCATCCCGGGTCCATGGCGCCAGTTCATAGTGATCCCATATCTGGCGAATTCCCCATGCACCCAGCAGACAGAGTAATAACGTAATGCTGATGCGGATAAAGGAACGGAAAGACATATTGTTTTTTTTCATAATGTTATTTTGCTATTTCATAAAATCAGTCAGTTTGAACACAATGAAAAGCAGTACACAGTAAAAGGCGATATCAAACAAAGCCGGGTGCCACACCCACTGATACACGCCAGTACGAACCATCGCTTTTCGCATCAGAAAAAAAAACGCTAACGCCACAATCCCCTGCAACTGAATAAGGGGGAAAAAGACGCCGTAAATACTGACTTCGCCAGCCATAAAGTCACTCTCCGTTGGTCAATAATTCCGGCCCGGCATCCGGGAATAAATTATGTCGAATCCCCACAATGGCGCTGATACTGGCTTGCCATTGCCCTGACTTCGGTGATAACTGAAAGAGCGCCATGAGTGAGGTGTCTGTAAACCTGCGCAAGTTTTCTGATGGTGTTGAACGACCATAGACATCGTCCAGAAAGTAACCTTTCAGGGCAGACAACAGCGCAGAAATGGAAGCAATAGAATGGTGATTCTTGGCCTGCCTCAGAGTGATGAGGTTTGTACCGATATGCAAATCCCGGAGAGCCTGTTGGGCTGTCGTTGCACGGTCAAGATCATCATATTGCGCCAATCGTGCTGCGATCAGGCCGGTACGATCTACCGCTCGTACCATAAATGCACGTTGATGGATGCGGGTAGCGGTTGTCAGTACCGCCAGTTCTTTTCTGACGCTGCGGCGTATGCGGTTTACACTCCATTCACTGCTAAGCGTCCGCATCAACTGATTTACCGCGGCCGCTATCCATGTGCCAATAAGTTGAGCGACAAAAGTATTTATCACTACCGGTAACGTAGCGGTACCGTAGTCATGCAGCAGCAGCGTTCCTGCCACGCCAAAAAGAAAAGGAAGCGCCTGAGCGATAGTCGCCGGACGTGCGGTATAACACCCGGTGATGAGAAAGAAAGGCGCGGAAACCAGCACAAACATCGCAAAATCGTTGACCAGCGGAAGCAATCCAACAATATAGAGCACGGCAAAAGGAAAAGACCAGGCGGTATATTTAATAAACCCCGTAATATGCGGAACGGGGTTATCCATCGAGGCAAAAAAACTACAGAAAACTGCTGCCATCATGGCGGCGGTCGCACCATCGGGCCAGCCCGTCATAATCCAGATAAAGCAACTTAGTGCCACGGCGATAATAGCCGTTATAGCAGAGAGCATCGCCACACCTTTATCCCGGTGCAAATGGAATGAACGTGCCGCTGCTTCCCGGTAGCGCGGTGCTTTACCATCCTGAAGGCCTTTCAGAATGTCGTTACGTAAAGTGATACATTGCTGCCATTGACGATCAAGCCGAGCCAGATGATCAAGAAGAGAAATGCGCACTGCCGTCTGCCAGATTTCGTCTGGCGCAGGAGTGTCCGGGATCGTCAAACAGTGCATCGCTTGTAAAAGTATCGGTGATGTCGTCGGGATCGTTGTTTGGTTTCCCGGGGAAGAGGCCAATTCCTGGCTCAATCCTGACAGCCATTGCTGCAACAATATCATCATCCTGGTCTCATCATCCGGAAATTCCCCTTCATCATTCCGCAGCGCCTGGATCAGGTCTTCTGTGGCAGAAAGCAATGGGAGTAACGCGGCAATATGGTTTTGCATTGCCTGAACGGCCATCGCCGTCCATTTTAAATTCGTGGTGTCGAAAGGGATGTGGGTGGAAAGCAGGCGTAGTTGGACAATGTCCATTGATAAAGAGATGGGCTCACTTCGTATCGTCTGCGGCATGTGAGGGTCATTACCGAAGATGGACTGCATCCAGCTTATGCAGTTATTCAGACACTTATCCAGAGAACCCAGTATCGGTACGGTTAATCCTGCCGGTAATATCACACTATGCACCAGCGTCGCACACATGATACCAATGAAAATTTCCTCAACACGTGTGACGGCGGTTTCAAAAATGGTCTGAGGTTTTACCACTCCAGGAAAGGCAATAAAGGCTGCAGTATACCCTGCCAGCATAAAGACATACGAGCGCGCAGTTCTGTCCAGTTGAGAAATAAAAACGCACAGACCAACCCATAAAGCCAAAGCGGCTGACAGAAGTTCCGGGGACTGAACAAGCGGTGGTAATAGAAAAATTGCCACCGAACTCCCGATAAACGTCCCTGCGACGCGGTAAACTGCTTTCGAGCGTACCATTCCAGCCCATGGCTGGCTGACGACATACACTGTTATTAGCGACCAGAACGTGTTCGGCAGGCCCGCCAGACTGGATAGATAAAGCGCAAGCATTGCGGCAATAAAGGATTTGAGAGAATAGATCATTTCTCCCGTGCTAAAAAAAGGTCTTGGCCAGACATTCATTATGCGTTATTACCCAATCAACAGGCCCAAGGACAGTTCATCCAGACGTTTTCCCATACACTCCATAAAACGAGAGAACCTTTCCAGCTCGTCATCGCTCAGATCGACAAACAACTCATCACGAAGCTCATGAAGCAATGCTTCTATCCGTAAGCTGTTAGCATGCCCCTTTTCTGTTAGCCGCAAGATTTTGGCCCTTTTATCAGTGGGATCATCCTCACGAACAACCAACCCACACTTAATCAACTGATTCATCGGGCGCAGTAATGAAGGGCTGAGGATGCCAAGCTCTTTCGACAACTGACCATGGCGAATCCCTTCAGGGTGACGGCCAATCATTATCAGCGGCCAGCCCAGCGCGGAGGACATCCCCAGGTGAGCAAGACGCTGGTCCGCACAGGCACGGTAACGGCGGTGTTGCCACCCCATCATTACCGTCACCCGCATCTGATTTTTTTTTCTTGATCTAACCGCCACAGGAGTCTGCACAGATATTGCCTCAATAAAATAGGAAGCTAACTATATTTTTACCTGCACAGTAAAGCAATATAGAAAATCACACAGGTCATAATAAGGGGCAGCCTGGCAAACGGAATCTAGTCGTACGGGCGTGAAAGATAATGGCGAACCGGGAGTTCGTGAGCATTATCTTTCACAATACTATGCAACGTACATCTTTGATCCAGATGGTAACAATCTGGAAGTCGTCATCCGCCTGCGGGACTGATACTGCAGCACGACAGCATAGATGATGCTATATTGGCAACATCAGCGTACCGTCCCCAGGATGATTTCGAGCTGAAAGTGAAGCCCATGGAAAGGACTCATGCGCTGCTCCCTCAGCAAAATGTGGCGATAGGTTTACTATTTTCCTCTCTTTGCAACAGCGCCCCTTTTCGTTCTATTAACCTTCAGACCCGACTTCAGTTACGCAGCAGACAAACTCATGCTCCAGATCTGCTACCGTTCAGGTAGGCTATCCGGGAACTCGTCAAGAGAACGTAGATGATCGTTTTTATTGAGGGTCATGAGAGCCGGTATGCTTACCAATGCTGTTATCATCACATACCATGCCGGAATATCTATATTTCCCGTCTGGCTAATCAGACCGGTAATAATCAGGCCTGCACAGCCTGAAAAAACGGCATTTGACAGCGAGTATGCCAGGCCCAGACCGGTATAACGTACCCGCGTTGGAAACATCTCAGAAAGCATTGCCGGCCCGGGTCCAGCAAGAAGGCCAACAATACCACCGGCAATAAAGACCACGATACCTTTTACAACAAGTGTGGATGATTCCGCCTGCAGGATCTTTAGCAACGGCATTGCCAGAATCAATAGTAGACAGGCAGCCATAACCATCACTTTGCGGCGACCAATTTTGTCACTCCATAGACCAGCCGGAATAATCGTCGCCGCGAAGCCCAAATTCGAAATGACGGCGATTAACAGGGCCGTGTTAAAACCGGTATGTAGCGATGACTGAAGGTAAGTCGGCATAATGACCAGGTAAGTATACCCAGCTGCTGACCAGACCATAACACGGCTGATACCCAGCAGAATTATTTTGAACGTTGCCCCAGTCCCTGTATTGGTCGGAAGAGATATCTCCGATGTTTTTTTCTGCTGCTGCCTGACAAAAGTAGGCGTTTCTTCCATGCTGAGGCGTAACCACAAGGCCACTGCGCCCATGGGTAATGCGAGAAAAAACGGAATCCGCCATCCCCAAGAATGTAAATCCTCCGGGTTGAGTAGTGTCGATAGAAGCGCAACGATACCAGCTCCAGCGAGCAGGCCGAGCGCCACCGTAAGCGACTGCCATGCTCCAAACAGGCCTCGTTTGCCACGGGGAGCAAATTCAGTCATCAGTGAAACAGCGCCACCATATTCTCCCCCAGCAAACAGTCCCTGAAGGATACGTAATGCAGTGACGATCAGAGGGGCCGCTATCCCGATGCTTGCATATGTCGGCACCAGGCCAATTGCCGTGGTCGCCAGTGTCATCATGAGCAGCACGAATATGAGCGTTGGTTTGCGCCCCAGCCGATCGCCCATCCTTCCGAAAACGATTGCTCCCAGAGGTCTGAAGAAAAACGCTATCGCAAAAGATGCATATGTCAGAATAATCCCCGTCAGCTCAGCGTCTCCCCCGAGGCGAAAGAAGTTCTGCGCGATGACGGTAGCGAGAAAACCGTAGACTGCAAACTCATACCACTCAATGAAATTACCTACTGAACCGGCGACCAGAGCACGTTTCTGTACCGCTAAAACTGCTGTATTTGAATTTTGCATTACCGCTCTCTTGTGTGGAACATCGTTCGAATTAAGTCAGTCAGCCTGTCGTGTCAGGGCATCTCTGAGTCGGCCATCAGCCTCGATCAATAGATGCTCTGCGTCGCGACGGTCAAGACCGCTGAGCAGCATCATGATGGCAAGCTTTGCGCGGTTGTCTGCGGCAACTAGCGTGGAAACTGCTTGCGACTCCTCACAGCCGGTAGCCTGCATGACTATCCGGACCGCACGAGCGCGCAATTTTTCATTGCTGGCCTGCACATCAACCATCAGATTCTGATAGCATTTGCCGATCAGGATCATACTGGTCGTGGAAAGCATATTAAGTACCATTTTCTGGGCGGATCCTGACTTCATACGGGTTGATCCAGTCAGAATTTCCGGGCCTACAAGAGGAGAAATGGCGATATCGGCAACCTGCGCCATAGCTGAATCCGGATTGCATGTCAGCGATATCGTGCCAGCCCCAACCTCTTTCGCGTAACGAAGGCCTGCCAGCGCATATGGAGTTCGCCCGCTCACCGCAATTCCGACCAGCGTGTCACGTCTATTCAGGCCGATATTGCGTAAATCATCCATACCAGCCTGGGTATCATCTTCAGCACCTTCCACTGCATTTCTCAGAGCATGTTCACCCCCAGCAATAAGGCCAACGACCATATCCGGTGACACACCAAAAGTCGGTGGACATTCAGATGCATCCAATACGCCGAGACGCCCGCTGGTACCCGCTCCCTGATAAATGAGCCGGCCGCCTGTCCGGAACGAACTAACAATTTTATCGACTGCTTCTGCAATTGCCGGCAGTTCATTTTTGATAGCCAGCGAAACGAAACGATCCTCGTCATTGATCAAGGTGAGAATACTTTGACCCGACAGGACGTCGATATTTACTGTCTTGTCGTTACGTTTCTCGGAGACCAGTGAGTCAAGGACATGAAGAAGATTGGTGTCTGTCATGTTAATTTCCTGATGTTATTGAAATTTTCTGCTGAATAGATGGCAGCCTGAGAAGCGCCGGTAACAGATGGAACATTTCCCGGAAGATTGTTGATGCGCTGATATGCCAGCCAGGCGAAAGCGACGGCCTCAACATAATCAACGTCCAGGCCGTAGTCTGTCGTTGTCCCAATGGACCAACCAGGTAGCATAGCGGTAAGCCGGGTAAGACTAAACCGCGCCCTGTCCTCCGAACGCCATATCCTTGCGACGAAAATCAGCCACTGTCGTGATACCCGTGCGGGCATCGATAATATTTGCATCGCCAATTTGCATTGCGAGCGGAAAATCGCCCGCCGGTGGATACCAGACCGTCCGACCGTGGCAGCCGGTTCCGCGCACTTCTGATGCATCAATGCCCTGTTCGTCAAGTAATTTATTGACGGCATCAGCATAGAGCAGCCCCAGACGGTGGTCGAGTTCGCCATCGTTTCGCCCTTCAGACATAAAGATGTGAGCCCTTCCCGCAGATACTCAGGCATTTCGATGAAGCTTGCAGCCACAATGGTGGGTTTATTGCCCGAAAAATCCATCATGGCGGCGTCCTCGCCATCCAGACTGGTTCCCGACATCAGAGCCAGATAAAGTTCACTTTTCACTTGCACCACCTTAAAGCCAGCAAGATCGGTTAAATTCAGGGGGTCTTACCTGACTGTTTAAAAATAAATTATTCATAAATTATGTAAATTTGTAATATGATATTCTTATCAGGCTTGAAATTTTGTCGCACTCAGGTAACAAGCCTCATTGCGGTGTGTGACTTTTAACCTGTATGGCAAACGTGAAATAATAAGGATCACGCCAGAAGGGGTCGTGTACAGAGAGGAGTTCCATGACCATTCTTACCAGAATTGCTGCGGCTATTTGCGATATGACACTGCGTGAAAAGGAGATAGCCCGTTTTATACTGGAGCAGCCTGATAAGGTCTGCCAGCTCACTTCCGTTGAACTGGCGGCGGCAGTTGGCACCAGCCAATCCAGTATTGTGAAGTTCAGTAAAAAACAGGGATTGGATGGGTTTTCTCAATTGAAGCTGGCGGTCAATGAAGCTGTAACCCGACGGGATTTATCTACTCCGGAAGGAATACATGGCACGATCAACACCGACGATTCTCTGCGAGATGTCTGTCTGAAGCTATTGGGCGGTAAATTGCATTGCCTGCGGGAGACCATTGAGCTTAACAGTGAGCCCGTAATACTACAGACTCTGGATATGCTTGATGGGGCTCGCCGCATTTATCTTTCCGGTGTGGGTTCTTCATCACTCGTTGCGCAAGATTTTCAGTTCAAACTGCTCAAATTAGGCCGGGTAGCGGTGCATGATCGGGACAGTCATATTCAGATAGCCAATGCATCCACTATGAATCCGCAGGATGTCCTGCTGGCCTTGTCATATTCCGGTTCCAGCCGTGAAATCACAGCGATTGCCGATGTTGCAAAAGCACAGGGTGCCAGAGTGATATCAATAACAAGACCAGCAGATAATCCCTTATCGGCTTTGGCAGACATCAGCCTGTATACCGTTGCCGATGAAGAAAAGGCACGAGTGTCCTCAATTATTGCGCGGGATGCGCAACTTCTCATCATCGATCTGTTATTTATCCAGTTAGCTCAGCGTCAACCTGATGCGGGAGAGTTTGTCCGAAAAAGCAGGGAAGCTGTGGAAAAATTAAAAAAATAAAGTTCTGTCAAATTCACGGCAGTAGACCACCCAAAGTTGCACTGACTGTTTTTCAGGCCGCCACTCACCAGCTCCCAGTAGACACACTGAGCAATAATATCGACGGGATCATGCAGGCGTTTAAAGGCGTTGCGAATCCGAGATATCATCGTAAATATTATAAATAAAACGGTTAATTACAAGAATACTTGCTGAATGCTACAAAATCAGCCCTCAACGGTTGCGCGGCAGTTTATGCCGGACCGAGGGCTTTTTCGGTGGCCGGATGGACACCCCATTCGGCCCAGGAGCCGTCGTACAGTTGCAAATCAGAATGTCCCAGCCTTGTCAGCGCCAGGAGGAGAACGGCCGCCGTTACGCCCGAACCGCATGAGGCGGTCAGGGGTTTGTCCAGCTCCACGCCAGCAGTGATAAAGGCATCGCGCAACGCCGCCGGATCTTTAAAATGCCCGGACGCTTCCAGTAATTGACTAAAAGGCAGGTTACGGCTGCCGGGGATATGACCAGACGCTACGCCAGCGCGGGGATCAGCCGCTTCGCCGGTAAAGCGCGCCGCGGCGCGGGCATCGATAATCTGACGCTCGCCGCACACCAGATATCGTCTGATGGCATCCAGATCGCAGACCCGCTCCCCTGCAGATTGCAGCCTCACATCACCTGTTTCCACATCGGGCTGCCCCTCTTCCAGTGTCCCACCCGCCGCCAGCCAGGCTGGCTGCCCCCCATCCAGTACGGCGACCTGGCTGATACCAAACGTCCTCAGCATCCACCATGCCCGGGGGGCGCTGAATATTCCGGCGCTGTCGTACACCACTACCGGTTGCCCCTGTTTAAGTCCTGACAAACGCAGCACATGTTCAAAATCGGCAGCAGCAGGCAGCATATGCGGCAAGTCGGTCGAATGGTCGGATAATTCATCGATATCAAAGAATTGCGCGCCAGGTATATGGCCGCGTAAATACTCTTTCCGGGTAGCGCGCTTATCGGCAGGCATATACCATGAAGCGTCGAAAATCATCAGGTCTGCTTTACCTGTCAGGCGCTTAAGCGCTTCTGCCGAGATTAATGGTGTGCTTATCACTGTCGCTCCTGCAAAGTGCAAAGGGAAATAGCCGAGTTACCCCCCAAATGGGCGTGCTCCGGGCGGTGTTCAGGGCCTTAAGATCGTACCGTCCAGTCGGCGCACCTCGGGCCACGCCCCACCATAGGGATGATCGATTAACGGATATTTGGCCGCCAGCGCCTCATCGATATCAATACCCAGCCCCGGCTTGTCACTCGCCCACTGCGCGCCATCACGCAGCTCGGCACTGCCTGGGAACACCTCGCGGGTGCGTTCAGTAAACAGGTGAGCCTCTTTGATACCGAAATTACTGCTGGCCAATTCGAGATGCAGCTGCGCCAAGTGCCCGACCGGCGACATATCTCCCGGGCCGTGCCAGGCCGTTTTAACGCCGAAAAACTCGGCGAAGATCGCCAGTTTCCTGGCTGGTGTGAGTCCGCCAATCATCGACACATGCACGCGAATATAATCAATCAATCTTTCGCGGATGACCGGCAAATATTCGCGCTGATTAACATACAACTCACCGCTGGCGACAGGAATAGCGCTTTGACTGCGTAAAGTACGCAGCCAGTCATCGTCCTCCGGCGCGAACAGGTCTTCGATAAAAAACAGATCGAATGGCTCCAGCACTTTGGCCAACTGAATAGCGTGAATCGGCGACAGCCGCTCATGTACGTCGTGCAACAACTCTATTTCCGAGCCAAGTTCGGCGCGCAGGTGTTCAAACAACCGCGGCACTTCCTGACAATAGGGGCGTGGCTCCCAGCACGGCTGGTGCATATCCAGCCGATCTGGTGACATCGGCTGGCAGCGGAAATAGCGAAAACCGGACGCCATATGCTGGCGTACAAGATCAACCAGCTCAGCCGGATCACTGCTTTTCACATGCACATAGACATCGGCCGCCTGGCGCGCCTTACCGCCGAATAATTGATACACCGGCATACCGGCTCGTTTACCTTTGATATCCCACAGCGCCTGATCCAGTCCCGAGAGCGCATTGTTTAATACCGGCCCGCAGCGATAATACGGACTGTAATACACCGCCTGCCAAATATCCTCGATTTCGTCAGGATTGCGCCCGACCACGAAAGGCTTGATATACTCATCAATCGCCACCGCTACCGCCAGTGCGCGTTGAGGGAAGGTGGCGCAACCAATACCATACAGCCCCGGCTCGCTGGTCTCCACTTTTACCACTACCAGGTTCAGATTTTCCGGCGCAGTACAGATGGCCCTCACATTGGTAATTTTTAACTCAGCCATCGGCCAGCCTCATAATGGTGTTAAACAATATCGATGGTGACTGCCGCGCCTGTTTTGGCACTTTGATAGGCCGCATCCACAACCTGCATGGTGCGATGTAAATCGGCAATACCGGCCAGGCCCTGGAAGCCATTTTTCACTCCAGCAACCGCCGCTTCGATAAATATGGTGGTCAGCGGGCCGGAGTCGACATTCGTATTGGTGACTTCGGCGCTGGCATTGGCTGCGGTAAAGGCAATATCGCCATTGCGATCAATCGCCAGAAAGCCGTTTTCACCCCGGGCGGAGTATGAAAGATAGCGCACGTCGGGAGATGCGGGAAAAATGTAGCCCACCTCAATGACAGTCGACACGCCTTCGGGGGTGGTGATCAGCGCTGTCATGCGGTCTTCCACGTCGTAGGCTGGCGAAAGACGACGCTGGGACTGTGCCTGGACCTGCAACGAGGTGGCACCGGTTGCTTGCAAAAACAGATCGATATAATGCACCGCCAGATTGATAAAGCTGCCGCCACCGGCGTGCTTTTGTTGCAAAATCCACGGGCTTTGGTTGAGGTAACGCTCCGGCGGGCCCGACTGGAAGAGGAAGGTCGCGTAGTCCAGTTTTCCAAGCTTTTGCAAGTTGCTCCACAGGTGCCCGGCTCGCTGGATAAAGGCTACCGCAACCGGAACATTGGCCTTGTCGGCGGCCTGGCGTATCTCGTTGACTTCCGCCGCGTTGATACCACCGGGTTTTTCCAAAATGACAGGAATACCGCGCGCAATGAAGGCCAGCGAGACCTCTTTCATTTCATCGTGCGGGGCCAGGTTAATTACGCCATCAAGACGCAAGGCGGGATCCAGTAAATCACGCCAGTCCAAATGGCCGGTATCGCCGTAAAATTCCCGTACCTCTTCAATTTTGGCCGGTTCGGGGTCGGAATAAGCGACGACTTCAGCATCACGGGCAATGGTGGCACGGTAAAATTTGTGATGAAAATGGCTACTGCCGACCACGGCCAGTCTTGGTTTTATGTATTGGGACATGTCTGTTTCCTGGAGTTAACAAGCGTTGGAGTGGGAGGTCACGCTGGCTGCGAGTGGATCGACATTATTGGCCACAGCTTCATCCAGCAGCGAAACCACCGCCTGGAAATTGGCGATAACCGATGCAGCACGTTCAACTGGGGATGTCCGGGGGGCGGGCCAGTTGGTCTTCACTGCAAGGAACAGCAATTGGCCCGCGCCACGCACGGTTTGTCGGGCATGTTCGAGCGTCATCAGCGAGTTGGGTTCGGCATACGCCGCATCGGGCAGCTCTTTAAATGCCAGATGGGAATCTGCCCACGCTTTGCCTACAGCGTTATCCACCCCGGACGCACCGGACAAGGTATAACCGCGCAGCAGACCGCTATTGCGGGCTTCAATCAGGTGATCCCCCACCCGGTCAGGATCGCGCAGCTCCAGCAGCGAACGGCCCCAGTTCAGACTGATGCCGATATGGGGGTAGCCCAGGCTCTTGAGAACCGCCAATTCTTCGTTAAGGGGTAAAAAGCCTTTGGCTGCCGTTTGCCCCGGTACCCAGGCATCACAATGTTCCAGCAACACTTCGGTCCCCTGCCAGTCAAACTGCCCCACCTCTTGCAGCGAAAGGGCCAGGGCATCGGCCTGAGCAATATGGGTACGATTACCGAAACCCGGCGCCGACTGCAATTCAACAGCCAATATCACTGTTCTTCCGGCAGCCTGATTGATCTCTTTTACCGTGGCTGCGATGCGCCCCACCAGGTCGACCGCAGCGCGGCGGCCTGCTTCATCCGGGGATGCCAGCCCAAAGCGTGGGTCTTTCGCACAGGCCTGGGCAGTAGCCTGGATAGCGTTCAGGGTGAATACCCAGTGGTCTGGCACCATCTCCAACAACTCAGCAATCTCTGTTGCCGTATGTTGTTCTTTCCAGGAAAGTTCCATTCCCCCGGCGCGTTCAACCGTCGCCAGGTGCTGGTAGTAGATTCTGGCATCGTTCTTCTCCGCCGGTGCGGCGGTATATGCGGCAATTATTAGTGTCACGTAGTTTCCCTTAAAGTGGTAACCTGTCATTCTTGGCGGTAAGAAGCATTCAGATGATCGACATAATGACTATCGGCCAGCGTTTTATTGATGTCGTCCGCAAACCGGTCATCAAGCAGGGCTTTGGCATCGACATTAGTTTTCAGCAGGCCGAATTTCACAGCGGTTTCCGCCAGATGCTGAGAGTAGTTAGCGATCTCCGCTGAAGGCACTTGTGGCAGCACGCGGGTATATTCCCAGACCAGCTTTGCCTGATCTGGCGTCAGTTTGCGAAACTTGACCAGCGCCGCCTGAGCTTCTTTGGGATGTTGCACAAACCAGTCCATTGAACGGATGATACGCAGCGTAAAATCGCGCAACGCGGCGCCCTTGGCGGGGTTATTCAGCGATTTCACATTGGCTAAATAGCCGGTATAGACGGTGAAATCAAACTGATGGGCTTCACCGAGTACTTTCGCCCCGCGAGATAACGAAGCAATCAGATTGTCGCGTGGGTTAAAAATCACATCGACATTGCCGGTTTGAAGGGCGATAGCCTGATTGGTGGAATCAAGATTGGCTGACGAGATGTCTTTAAATGTCCACCCCTCTTTCTCCAACACTTTGGCGGCGAACAGTTGGCCCGATGTGCCAGGCAGTATGCCCCAAATCTTACCGCGTGCCTGCTTGATATCCGTGATACCCGACTGAGCCGAGGCAGCGATGACGAAACGGTCGAATTTTTCCGGGTTTCCGGGAGCATTAACCAGAATGTTTTTGTAGGGGGCGGTGTCGGCGGTCCATGGCAGGTTTGACGCCGCCGCCGCTTGGGTGGCTGTCCACTGAGCGACATTATTACCAATATCAATCTTACCGCTGCCCAGTGCGGTCAATGTGTCGCTGGGGCTGGAGAAGGTGGCGTAATCAATTTTATAGGGTGCATCAGCGAACGCTCCCGAGGCAATAAAGATAGCCTCGGTTTCCGAGCCCTGTTGTCCCATGGTGATGGTGACACCGCTCAGGTCGGGTGCCAGTGCCGGTGCCGCCATTAAGCCCAACGACCCCAGTCCAAAAAATGTCACTACTGTTGCTCTCAGGGAATATTTTAGCAATCTGTTTGCCAGCATAATAATACTCATTATTAAGAAAAAATTAACGCTCTGCCGCTGCGGCCGATCACCAGGCTCGTCAGGACAAGGCTTAGTTTTCCGACACACCTAAATGACTGAGCAGCGCTTTACGAATGTCTTTAAATTCGGCTGAGGTGCGATCGCGCGGCCGTAGGCTGGATAAGCTAATGTCTACTGACAGCAGGCCGTCCTTCAGTACCAGTACACGGTCCGCCAGCACGATAGCCTCCTCAACGTCATGGGTGATAAAGAGCACGCCAGGTGAGTGGCGTTGCCACAGGCGCAGCACCAGGTTCTGCATCTTGATACGCGTGAGCGCATCGAGGGCCGCAAAGGGCTCATCCAACAACATCAGGTCAGGTGCTCGGATCAGTGCCCGGGCCAGCGCCACCCGCTGCGCTTCACCACCGGAAAGGCTTTTCGGCCAGGCATCGATATGCCTGGTCAGCCCCACTTCGGCCAGTGCTGCGTTGACATCAGCCTCCTCTCGTTGCGCTTTTGACAGGCCGAACAGCACATTGCTTCCCACCCGTCTGAAGGGAAACAACCGCGGCTCCTGAAAAACGACCGAGCGATTTTGAGCGACATGCATCACGCCATCGGTGGCGCTCTCCAGTGAACTGAGGATACGTAACAGCGTGGTCTTTCCTGAACCCGATGCGCCCAGCAACGCCACAAATTCGCCTTTTTTAAGCTGAAAATCGATGTTGTTCAGTACCAAACGTTCACCGAAGATCTTGCTGACCTTGCTGAGCGAGACCACATTAACCGATGCTTTCTGCCGGGTGGCAGCAGAAACCTGGCCTTGCCGGGGGATAAATTCTTTAGCATCTGCGACAGGCCGGTTTTCAGTCAGGTCTGCAAGGCTCATAATGGACTCCGGTTCAGCCAGGGCATGGCATAAAACTCTACCAGGCGCATAGTAATATCGACAATGATACCCAACACGGCATAAATAATAATTCCAGCCATAATAAGGTCGATACGCAAGGCGTTAGAGGCTAAATAAATTATATGGCCTACGCCGTTTTTACTATTGACCTGTTCAGCCACCACCAGTGCCAGAAGCGAGGTACTCATGGCATAGCGCACACCAATCAGAATTGTCGGAAATGCAGAAGGAATAATAATTTGCAATATGATATTCATCCTGTTCATGCCGAATGTCTCTCCCACTTCTATCAATTTCTTATCCACTAACTTAACGGCGGAATAAGTATTGATATAAACCGGGAATGAACAGGCCAGTGCGATCAAAATAATTTTCATTTCCTCACCGATGCCGAACCAAACAACAAATAGAGGGATGACAGCAATAAATGGAACGACGCGAATGATCTGCATTGAGGAGTCAAGCATTTCTTCAGCAATTCTGAACAGTCCGTTGGCGATACCCAGAACCAGTCCGATCCCCAGCCCAAAGACTAATCCCGTCCCGGCACGTGCCAGCGAGGCTGGAATAGCACTTTGAATATCACCGCTCTGCCAGAGTTCCACAAAGCCCTTTAGCACTTCAGTGGGAGAAGGCAGCTGAAAACCATGCTCGCTAACCACCGAGGAGCTCAACTGCCAGATCACAATGACCATAAGCGGAATAAGAAGTCGGTTAACGTGGCGAATGGAGAGAAATAATTTACTGCGGCTACTGCGGCGCCCCGGAGAAACCTCTATTGGTAATAATTTCATATTGATGGACGTAGAGGTTCCCAGTGGATTGTTGCTCATAATACGGAGCTCTCCTGTAATAATGCTGGGTTATGTCAACAGCAAAAAAATTGGCTTAAGAAAAAAAATAACAAAAATACCTTTGACCTAAAACCGAAGTGAATATTTTATTGTTGACGGAAGAAATTAATTTCCACACAGTCCGCATTTTAATTATGGTCATTTTCAGACTGGAATAAACTCGGACTGATTTTTTTTGCAAAAGGCGCTTCCCAGCGAAGGATAAACTACAAATCAGGCCATGCTTTAGCAAGAGAAAATATTGGATAAGCTTAGCTAGTTTTAGCATAACCTGTCAAACAGCGGCAGCGGACACTCGATAAATTCCGGCTCCGGCAAGCCGGCAACATCCATGTGGACGGAAAACAAATTGCCGGAAAGGGGAAATTGCGCCAGCTCTTGTTCAGTGCGAAAGGCTCGCAAGCTGGTAATATAGAGGGTTTTCAGGTCCAGCCCGCCAAAGGCTACCATGGTCGGTCCGCGCACCGGCACCGCTATTTCCTGCACGATGTCTCCCTTATCAGGATCGATTCTGACAATACGACCACCATCCACCATGGCGCACCAGTAGAACCCTTCGCTGTCCACCGCCGCGCCATCAGGACTGCCCCCCTCACCTGCGGGAAAACGGGTCAGGATTTGGCGCTGACCGATATCGCCGGTAAGGGGATCCATCGGGTAACGGTAGAGTACGCGGTGGGCGGTATCGGCATGATATACCCAGCGATTATCGGGCGAAAACGCCAGCCCGTTAGATACCAACACGTCGCTTGCCTGCTCAGTGAAATTTAACTGGTTGTCCAGGCGATACAACACACCGCCATTACGATCCCGCGGCTCCCAGATAGAGCCGCTCCAAAAGCGGCCGAAGGCATCTACCCGACCATCGTTAAAGCGACGATGTTTAACCTGTTGAGGAGTACCGGCCACCTGACGTTCAGTATGGCCCTGAGCATTCAGGTAAAAGATGCCGCTGCGCATAGCGGCAACAAACCCGCCACCAGGGCGTAAACCTATGCAACCCACCAATTGATCCACCGGCATCACACGATGTAAGCCGCTGGCTGGCTCATAGCGGTGAATAGCAGGAGCCAGAATATCGATAAAATAAAGCGCCTGTTCACGCACTGACCACAGCGGGCACTCTCCCAGCTGCGTCTGAACAGGCAATATGCTTTCAACTTGATGGCACATAGCTATTTCTCCCTGAATAAGGCATTTAATGACCGATTTTGGGCCGGACAGCGGAGACATGATAATCGGGGATAAAGCCGGACACCCACAGCACAGCAAATCCCTTACATTTGATGTGGTTTGGCGCATTATATTCTTGCAGATAATTCCGAAAGAGAGTGCATTATGCAATCCAAATTTTACTACATTGTTGAAGAGAAAAGAGGTATTTTTTTCTGCATACAAACTGTTGTAGCATTCTACCGCCACACGCAGCAAAAAAATTCATTGGGACATTTTACTCTGCGCACGGGGCGCTTACACATACCCGCTCTATGGGAATGATGTGTCGCCTGTGTGAGCAATGCTGCCGGTTGACAGGTAAGAGATGATATTGTAGAAAAAAAAGTAACCTTCCGTTATCTGTTGTTAACCCAAGTCCAATCCGTTGAATGGCGGAAGGCAGCCCCGGTCATCAGTTGCCGGGGTTTTTTATGGCTGCACAACTAACAAGTTACCTGAGGAATTGAACGGCCCTGCGGAGCAGGCGTGCTGTGAAACGGGCCGCTTTTCATTATTAACAACCCCGGGAATTCTGGAAACTAAGCCTTTGAGTCCTTCCCCTGGTCGTCCTTTTCAGCGTGACGTCATCTTCTATTTGCAACAGTACCATTCAATCTTACACCGATGAACCTGAAAAATGGTTAACACCAATATTTTCCTTCTACAAAGAAGAAACGAAACTCCGTTGTCCTTATTGAAGAGAAAAGAAAACTATTTATTTCTCTTCTGTTTAAGCTTGCTGTTATTTAATAGCCTTGTCGTCAGACTGTCGTTGAACGATTTGATAGCTATCCATTTAATCAATCATTTACCATAGTGGGATATAGTGTTTCTCCGTGGTATATATCTTGTATTCCCAGGGGCTGTGATATGAAGAATAAAAAAGGAACCATCCTTGTTACCATTTGGGTTGCCCTCTACATTGGCACAATGTATATGCTATATGCATATATTTCCCAATCACCATGGTGAAGTATTGTGATCCTACCCACGTAATGCGGGCAGGACCCTAAGCGAGGTTCTGGTTTTCAAATTGATCCTTGCTGGAACCATCACGGGTACTGTGGCGTCCTGCGTGAAGACTTCAACCAGCCAATAATGGCTCTCGACCACAGGGCTGTGGCCACCGCCATGTACTACCAACCTTCGTCCGTGCGCAGAAATGTCATATCGACCGCTCAATTCTGGTTTGGGCCGCTGGTACTAAAATCCTGCTTCAGTGGATTCTCCGATACGGGCAGACCATACTCACCGTGGCTGACCAGACTGAACTTTCGGATGGCTTTCGCCCGTAGCCCTGAGGCAGATCCGTCTGATGAAGGCGCAGACAGCAGGTATATCAACCACTGCGAGCAACCCGCAGCAAACGACACATGACTTTTACGCAAAACTCAGCCTGATGCTTTCCGATGAAGACCGACTTCATTTCAGGCGCTTCGCTAAGTATGCCGCCGTCTTCGGGAGAATGATCATGACGGTAAACATGAACAGACTGACAGCGGGGACAATGAATGTTAATGCCCGCCATGAGGGAACCTCAAAAGCGAGCATAATACACCAGATTCAAACAATGAGAGTCATTAGCGAAATTATTACTATCTTTTTCCTTTTGGAAAAAATAGGCATTTAATTACAGCTACTGCCTGGTAATAATATTCAGTTTATTTATTAATAAATGGCTTGACTTTTTATATTATTTATTAGATATATTAAAGCGCAGGTTTAAAATCACATGTCTGTTTAATAAATTTCAATGGAGATTTTATGCGTGAATTATCCAGTAAAGAAATAGACAATGTTTCTGGTGGTACCTTATTTTCGTCCCTGGGGAATAGCATCGGTACTGAGCTGGGATCTATTGTTGATTCAATCATCGGGACAACCAGTATATCCACTTCAGCCGCTACCTTAGGTTCAGGTATAGGGAGTATATTTGAACTTAATTTCGGGACCGCTGCCAGCAATATCACTAGCGGTATCTTGGGTCTGATCAGTACCGGAGTCTCAGCAATTATCCAGACGATCAGCACGACCTGAGGCACAATGGCAGAGTAAGAGTTATTGTTATTCTGAATTCTACCGTTAATGCGCCAGAATCCTTTCACCCCGAGTTGCTGAGCATGCCTGGCGCACCAGTAAAAACGGCTCTGCAGGAGCCGTCAAAGCAATAAATTAGCCTGACTTACATCACGGCAGCAAACGCCTCGGCGACCTGATGAACATTTTTGCTGTTCAGACCTGCCACACACATCCGACCGCTGGCAATCAGGTAAACGCTGAACTCATTACGCAGGCGTTCGACCTGCTTTGCGCTCAGGCCAGTGTAGCTGAACATACCGCGTTGTTTCAGCAGATAATCGAAGTTTTTGCCTGGCATCGCCGTGGTCAACACTTCGACCATCGCCTGACGCATGGAAAGAATACGCAGGCGCATCTCTTCCACTTCCACCAGCCAGTTAGCTTTCAGCTGCGCATCGTTAAGCACGCAGGAAACGACCTGAGCACCGAAGTTCGGCGGGCTGGAGTAGTTGCGGCGCACGGTCGCTTTCAACTGACCCAGCACACGGGACACTTCTTCCGCATTATCACAAACCACTGACAGGCCGCCAACACGCTCGCCATACAGGGAGAAAATTTTGGAGAAGGAGTTACTGACCAGCGCGGACAAACCGGCTGCGGCAATAGCGCGGATAGCATAAGCATCCTCATTCATACCCGTTCCAAAGCCCTGATAGGCGATGTCCAGGAACGGGATCAGATCGCGGCCTTTCAGCACTTCAGTCACAATATCCCACTGGTGGTTAGTCAGGTCAGCGCCCGTCGGATTATGGCAGCACGGATGCAGCAGCACAATGCTCTGCGCAGGCAGAGTCTTAAGCTTCGCAACCAGTTCTCCGAACTTAACACCGTTACTCTGTTCGTCGTACCATGGGTAGGTGTTAACCTGGAAGCCGGCACCGGAAAAGATCGCTACGTGGTTATCCCAGGTGGGATCGCTGACCCAGACCTGAGAGTTCGGAAAATACGTTTTCAGGAAATCAGCCCCCACTTTCAACGCGCCAGAGCCACCAATGGTCTGGATGGTCGCAATGCGGCCCGCCTGCAAGGCAGGATGCTCCTGCCCGAACAACAACGGAGCAATCACGCTGCAGTAAGAAGCCAGGCCGTCCATCGGCAAATAAACGGCTGCGTTGTGTGTCTCAGCCTTCAGACGGGCTTCAGCCTCGGCCACGGCCTGTAGCTGTGGAATCTGGCCCTGTCCGTCATAATAAAGCCCGATGCTCAGGTTCACCTTGTGCGGTCGCACATCTTGTTTGAAAGTCTCCATCAGGGAGAGAATAGGATCGCCAGCATAGGCATCAACGTTTTGAAACACGGTGCAGATCTCCATTAATTGGTTGGGGCAGGCTGTCGCCTCCTTCAGGGGCGCTTCATTTCATTATACCTTTTTGCTGCAACGCACCTGAAAGGAATTCAGTCATAATAGCGTCCAGTGCGGTTAACCATGGCGATAATGAGATTGAGGGGCACCGCGCCGATGATTGAGGCCACCAGCGTCGGCAGCGATACGACAAACAACGAGGCCTGCACCTCTCCGTCACACCCGCGCGTCACGTTTTCAGAGTGAAGGGCCGACTCATCCGGCGGGCAGTCAGCCAGTAAAATGGGTTAGTAAATCACAAAGAAAGCAACGCCAAAGGAAATATAGATCAAAGAGCCAACCCGCAGTAGTAACGCGACTTACATCGGCATCATCACGCCATTCTCTTTCAGTCGGGTAAGCACCACGGACGTTTTCACATGCGATACGGTCTGGTGCCCCGCAACCAGTTGACTGATTAGAGCGCTGAGGCCTGCCAGATCGGCAACCGCCACCTTCAGCAGATAATCGGCATCACCCGTGGTTTTGTAAGCGTCAACAATTCCGGACTCTTCCGCCACCATGCGGTGAAAGCTGTCGACATAATCAGAAGTATGATTAATCAGGCGGACTTCGATCAGGCCAATCATCCCCAGTCCAACCGCGTCGGGCGAGAGCCGTGCATGGTAGCCGAGAATCAAACCTGCCTGTTCCAGATTGATCCGCCGTCGCGAGCACTGGGAGGCGGAAAGCCCGACCAAATCACTCAGTTCCTGATTGGTCAGTCGACCATTTGTTTCAAGTAAAGTCAGTATCTTAAGGTCGTAATCATCAATCTGGGTCATTATCGATCCGGGCGGCTTATCAGGTACGCTACCCGGACAGATAACCGCATTTTTCGTGCCCTTGTCCAACACTATTTTCTGATAACCAGTGAGATGATGCACAAAGTGTGCATGAAGAATTATTCTTCATCGAAGGCAGGCCCGGCGTAGTTATCAAAACGTGACCACTGGCCGTTAAAGGTCAGGCGCACGGTCCCGATGGGTCCGTTACGTTGCTTACCCAGAATAATTTCGGCGATGCCCTTCAGATCGCTGTTCTCGTGATAAACCTCATCACGGTAGATAAACATAATCAGGTCGGCATCCTGCTCAATAGAGCCGGACTCACGCAGATCCGAGTTGACCGGGCGTTTATCGGCACGCTGCTCCAGCGAGCGGTTAAGCTGCGACAGCGCCACTACCGGCACCTGAAGCTCTTTCGCCAGCGCCTTCAGGGAACGGGAAATTTCGGCAATTTCCAGCGTACGGTTATCGGACAGCGCAGGCACGCGCATCAGCTGGAGGTAATCGATCATGATCAGGCTCAGGCCACCGTGTTCGCGGAAAATACGGCGTGCGCGGGAGCGGACTTCCGTCGGCGTCAGGCCCGAGGAGTCATCGATAAACATGTTCTTTTTCTCCAGCAGAATGCCCATGGTGCTGGAGATACGCGCCCAGTCTTCATCATCCAACTGGCCGGTACGGATACGGGTCTGATCCACGCGGGACAGCGAGGCCAGCATACGCATCATAATCTGTTCGCCGGGCATCTCCAGACTGAAGATCAACACCGGTTTATCCTGCAACATCGCCGCATTTTCGCAGAGGTTCATTGCAAAAGTGGTTTTACCCATCGAAGGACGAGCGGCTACGATGATCAGATCCGAACGCTGCAGACCAGCGGTCTTTTTGTTGAGATCCTGATAGCCGGTATCCACCCCGGTCACGCCGTCATGCGGGGTCTGATAGAGAGATTCAATCCTGGAGATCGTCGCTTCAAGGATCTGATCGACGCTTTTCGGCCCTTCATCTTTGTTGGCCCGATTTTCAGCGATCTGGAAAACGCGGGACTCTGCCAGATCGAGCAGATCTTCACTGGTACGCCCCTGTGGATCGTAGCCCGCATCAGCGATCTCATTGGCCACGGCGATCATTTCACGCACAACCGCACGTTCGCGAACGATATCCGCATAAGCGCCGATGTTCGCCGCACTTGGCGTGTTTTTTGATAACTCAGCGAGATAGGCAAAGCCGCCCACCATGCTCAGTTCACCCTTGGTCTCCATCGATTCTGAGAGCGTGATCAGATCAATGGGCTTGCCCAGTTCCAGCAGGCGCTGCATTTCGCTGAAGATCATCCGGTGAGGGCGGCTGAAGAAATCCTGCGCCACCACACGTTCCGAGACGTTGTCCCAGCGTTCGTTATCCAGCATTAACCCGCCCAACACGGATTGCTCCGCTTCCAGAGAATGGGGCGGCAATTTAAGCCCTTCCATTTGCCGGTCGCGCGGCTCACGTTTTTCAGCGGATTTGTTGGAGGGTTTATTTCCTGCCATAGTGATGCAATACCAAAAATCTGAGGGGGAAGCGCGCAAGTATACCCGTTCGGTGGCCTTTCGTCCTCCCTCAATGACGCAGAATCAACAGGAGTGACCATGGCAAAACGTATACAAATCAGCCAGCATGGCGGCCCGGAAGTGATGCAGGTAATTGACGTTGATATCCCGGAGCCCGCAGCGGACGAAGTGATTGTTGAGAATAAAGCAATCGGCATCAACTATATCGATACTTATGTGCGCAGCGGTCTGTATCCGGCCTCGTTGCCTGCGGGCTTAGGCACCGAAGCGGCGGGCGTGGTGAAAAGTGTCGGCGAGGGCGTAACGGCTGTGAAGCCTGGCGACCGCGTGGTTTACGCTCAGTCCGCGCTGGGAGCCTATAGCGAGTTTCATGCGGTGAATGTCGATAAGCTGGCGCTGCTGCCCGACGGGATTTCTTACGAGCAGGCGGCGGCATCTTTCCTGAAAGGGCTGACCGTGCATTATCTTCTGCGCCAGACTTACGTGGTGCAACCGGACGAAGTCTTTCTGTTCCAGGCCGCAGCGGGCGGTGTGGGTCTGATTGCCTGCCAGTGGGCGAAGGCGCTGGGCGCTCATCTGATCGGCACCGTAGGCTCAGCCGAGAAAGCGGTACGGGCGAAGGAAGCCGGGGCATGGGCGACCATCAATTACCGTGAAGAGGATATTGCCCGGCGAGTGGCAGAACTGACCGACGGTAAGAAGGTGCGGGTGGTTTACGATTCGGTGGGCAAAGATACCTGGGAAGCTTCGCTGAACTGTCTGCAACGTCGCGGTCTGATGGTCAGTTTTGGTAATTCATCTGGCCCGGTCAGCGGTGTGAATCTGGGGATTCTGAACCAGAAAGGCTCACTGTATGTCACCCGTCCCTCACTGAATGGATACATTACCACGCGGGAAGCACTGACCAGCGCCAGCAACGAGCTGTTCTCACTGATTGCGAGTGGGGCCATTAAGGTGGATGTTCCGGAGCAGCAGAAGTTTTCTTTGACCGATGTCCAGCGGGCGCATAAGACGCTGGAGAGCCGTGCGACTCAGGGTTCCAGTTTGCTGATACCCTGACGCCTGAAATAAATTGGGCTTCCCGAAGGAAGCCCTTTTTTCTTTTTTATAGTTCGCGCTGTTTGTAGGGTCAGCGGCGATGAATTCGTTTCAATTCAATGAAACCATCCTGGCAGAATTCATAAGTAAAAAATATGTTTAATTGCAAAATCGTCTGAACAATCTGCCATGTTGTGATCCAGCCCGCATTCCGCCACGCGGAAAATTCGCCAACATGTTGATATTACCGGGATAACCAACGGTCAGCTTTCGACTGAGGTTTTTTATAAGCGCGGTATATCCACACGCCCACCACGGCCAGTAGCAGCCACGGCAACATTTTGATCACAACTGCCAGCAGGCCACCAAACATCATCACTACAGTTGCAACAACGAGTGCCGCGATGATACCGAGCACGGAGATGCCGGTCAGTAGTAGCATTACAAAAAAGCCAAGGACGAATAAGATTTCCATCAGGGGAGCTCCAGATAAGGGACTGGAGGAGTATTACAAGATACGTGCCAGGATTGGATTTTATCTATCCGATTGAATTTTAAGAAAATCAGTGAGTAGTGTAAAAACGAACGTGGTGAAATTGATTATTAAGTGGTGAAGAATTAACGAAGGATTGGTGTTGAACAGGACTGGTACGACTTAAGACCCTGCCAGGATACCGGGGACAAGAAGGCAGTTGGGTGGCCAGGTAAGTTGATGGCCCTGTTAAGTCGCTGACGGTTGGTATGCCCGCTGGAGAGGTTATCCGGAACACGGACACGCCATAAACTCGTCCATAAGGGCTTGATTCGCGCGTCCCTGCGCTTAACAGTCCGCTTATCCGGATAACCTCTCCCCCAGAAAACATTGGTCTTGCTGCTTATAGGCATTCGGAGAAGCGCTTTAAACTTAGCGTTGATGATTCAGGGCATTCGGCGACGGCTTTGCCGTTAAACCGCAGCCGGGATCTTATCGGCCACCAGCGCCAGCGCCTGCTCTACCGTTTCAATATTGGCACCGGGTTTGTGCGCATTCTCGCTCAGATGACGGCGCCACTGACGTGCGCCCGGGATCCCCTGGAACAGCCCCAGCATATGGCGGGTAATATGGCCGAGGTAGGTTCCCTGTGCCAGCTCGCGCTCGATATACGGATACATTGAACGCACGACGGCGATCGGATCAACCGGCTCGCGGTCGCAGCCGAACAGTTCACGATCAACCTGCGCCAGCAGGCCTGGATTCTGGTAGGCTTCACGACCCATCATCACCCCATCCACATGCTGCAGATGCACTTTGGCTTCTTCCAGCGACTTTACGCCGCCGTTAATCGACAGGGTCAGGTGCGGGAAATCACGCTTAAGCTGGTAAACACGCTCGTAATCCAGGGGCGGGATTTCGCGGTTCTCTTTCGGGCTGAGGCCCGACAGCCAGGCTTTACGGGCATGGATGATAAACATCTCACAGCCGCCCTGCTCAGAAACCTGACGGATAAAGTCACACAGGAACTCGTAGCTGTCCTGATCGTCAATGCCGATACGGGTTTTCACCGTCACCGGAATTGACACCCGGTTGCGCATCGCTTTAATGCCCTCCGCTACCAGCGCCGCTTCACCCATCAGACAGGCTCCAAAGCGCCCGTTCTGCACGCGATCGGAAGGGCATCCGACGTTGAGGTTGATCTCGTTGTAACCCCGCGCTTGTGCCTGCTCAGCACACTGAGCCAGCGCAGCAGGATCGAAGCCACCCAGCTGCAGCGCGACGGGCTGCTCTTCGTGGCTCCAGGCCAGATAGTCCCCTTTGCCATGAATGATGGCACCGGTGGTGACCATTTCTGTGTACAGCAACGTCTGGCGGGTCAGTTGTCGGTGGAAAAAACGGCAGTGACGATCGGTCCAGTCCAGCATGGGGGCCACGCTAAACCGACCTACCCAGTGATCGCCAACGTCATCAGCTATGGCGCTGGTTTTGTGGGTTTTGGAATTAGTCATATTATCGTGCATTTAGTCTGATTTTCGTCTATTTTTGCATTCTCAGGACACCACAGAGGACACCTAATGCATGGTGTCCCGGAATGCCGGAACTGTTTAAATTATGGCTTACTATAACACAACAAAGCGCCCAAAAGCTGATGGTACTGTTCGCTACCGTTGCATCGTCGGCGTTAAATCCGGTGGGAAGCATGTCCACCGGGAAAGTCGGACTTTCAGCAAACAATCCATGGCTGACACATGGGGTAAAAAGAGAGTTGCGGAGCTGGAAGCAAATGGTGTCCCGAATCTCAATGATGTAAACATTATGACAGTTGGCGAGCTGGTCAGGCGATATATTGACGATCCCAATTTGGGAGGCAAAGCTGGCCGCACTAAAAGCTATGTGCTTCAACTTCTCGCGGATTGTGATATTTCACTGATCAAACTGACAGATCTGGATACTACACATGTCATTGAACATTGCCGGGGGCGTAATGCAGCCGGTGCGGGTCCTTCAACCATTAGTCATGATGTCAGTTATCTGGCCTCGGTGCTGAGCACTGCAAAACCAATTTTCGGCATTGAGTTTACCAGGAACCCGGCACACGAAGCCCGCCCTATGCTCCTTCAAATGGGTTTGATAGGGAAGTCTCGGAGGCGCAATAGAAGAGCGGTAGGCGACGAACTGGACCGGCTTGAGGCTGCTTTGAAAACACGTAGTGAGCACCGCGCCGCCATAATCCCCTATGTCGATATCCTTAACTTTTCAGTGCTCAGCTGCATGAGAATCGGTGAGGTGTGCCGCCTGCGATGGGAGGATGTGAACGAGAAAAACAGGGCTATCCTCGTTCAGGATCGTAAAGACCCAAGAAAGAAAGTCGGTAACCATATGATCGTCGCCTTGCTTGGCGATGCGTGGACTATTTTGCAGAGACAGCCCCGGAAAGGTCAGCTAATTTTTCCTTATAACTCCCGTTCTGTAACTGCCGGTTTTCAACGTGTGCGTAATGATTTGGGAATTGATGGTTTGCAATATCGCGATCTACGAAGAGAGGGAGCCAGTCGGCTTTTTGAGGCAGGGTTTGGTATTGAGGAAGTTGCGCAGGTTACCGGGCATCGTGACTTAAGCATCTTATGGCTTGTTTACCGTGAGCTTTACCCGGAACCTTTGCACGAAAAATATGAAGAGCTGCAAAAACGACTTAAACAAAATAAGACTTAATTTTAGGCCCGGCGAACCGGGCTTGCTTTGTTCTACGGGATCACAACGCCACGGGCGGCCATGACTGCCGCGACTGAATCCAGCAACGCAACCGTCTCTTCTGTCGTGAAGGCTTTGTTGTAAAATGCCACCAGCCCCATAGTTCCCTCCTGTCCGCCACCTGCCGGGGTAGCCAGTGACTCCGGCGAACCGTTGGCATAAAAATAGCCCAGGTCTGAAATGACACGGGACGCCAGCGCGGTTTCATTCACGCCACCGCCGTGCGTGATACGCCGGAATGTTGTGGGTGTTATCTGAAGAGCCTGGGCTGTCCAGGCTCCGAATGATCCGACCGTCTGTAACGTTAATGACGGGTTGGTCCCGCCTGTCGCGATCTGACTGTACTGCACGCCGGTGGTGTAACTTACGTG
>NZ_JBYUWC010000016.1:0-137799 GCF_058137865.1 Erwinia sp. 009765445 | reverse complement strand
CTGGTGAGCAGAGTCTTTGAATAAGGCCTTGCAATAACACAAAAGGCCAACCTATCGTGAACTTTGCAACAGTGCCCGCAAAAGTAACAATGCGCAAATCATGACGCTGGGCGCCCGCGTGATTGGACCGGAGCTGGCTCGCTCCATCGTGAACAGCTGGTTAAATTCTGAGTTTGAAGGCGGCGGCTCAACGGAAAAAGTGGATAAAATCAGCTACTACGAGCAGGCCGTAAGCGAAAAATAAAACCAAAAATGGCGCGCCGTAAGGGGGCGCCAGTACGGGTTTCTGCAGAGGTGCTACACTGATGAGTGCGGCATTTTTCTTTGCGGCAACGGCGGTCATTGGGCTAACCCATTGCAACAATCAGAGAAAACGCATTCCCATTAAAGGACGTCTGATGCAATGTTTGGCCTGATACGCTATGCATTTTGCACATCAAGGAGCCAAGAGATGAACCAGCTAGACGCACTGAAACAATACACCACCGTGGTGGCTGACAGTGGCGATATCGAATCCATCCGTAACTACCATCCAGAAGATGCCACCACCAACCCGTCTCTGATCCTGAAAGCCTCCGGCCTCGATTCTTACAAGCACCTGATTACCGATGCTGTCGACTATGCCAAAAAACAGGGCGGCAGCAAGGAAACCCAGATTATCAATGCCAGCGACAAAGTCGCGGTCAACCTCGGTATGGAAATCCTGAAAAGCGTCCCCGGTCGCGTTTCTACCGAGGTGGATGCGCGCCTGTCTTTCGACCGCGGCATGTGTGTAACCAAAGCAGAAAAACTGGTCAGAATGTATGAAGATAACGGCATTGACCGTTCACGTATTCTGATCAAACTGGCTTCGACCTGGGAAGGTATCCGTGCAGCGGAAGAGCTGGAGAAGAACGGGATTAACTGTAACCTGACCCTGCTGTTCTCCTTTGCCCAGGCCCGTGCCTGTGCGGAAGCGGGCGTGTTCCTGATCTCTCCGTTTGTTGGCCGCATTTTCGACTGGTACAACAACCGTAAACCACTGGACCCGTATGTGGTGGATGAAGATCCGGGCGTGGTCTCCGTTCGTAACATCTACGAATACTACAAACAGCACCGCTATAACACCGTCATTATGGGTGCCAGCTTCCGTAAAACGGAGCAGATTCTGGCGCTGGCGGGCTGCGATCGCCTGACTATCTCCCCTAATCTGCTGGAAGAGCTGCAGGCAAGCAATGCGCCGGTTGAGCGTAAACTGACCCCTTCCACGGAAGCTTTCCATCAGCCGCCTCCACTGTCAGAAGCTGAGTTCCGCTGGGAACACAATCAGGATCCGATGGCGGTAGATAAACTGGCCGAAGGTATCCGCCAGTTCGCCGTTGACCAGCAGAAGCTGGAAGACGTGCTGGCCGCTAAGCTGTAACCCACTTCATAAGGGGCAGGCCGCGGTCTGCCCTCCCCCCAATTGCAGGGAGAAAAACATGTCTTCACGTAGAGAACTGGCTAATGCAATCCGTGCGCTGAGTATGGATGCCGTGCAGAAAGCTAATTCCGGTCACCCGGGTGCCCCAATGGGCATGGCTGATATTGCAGAAGTGCTGTGGCGCGAGTTTTTGCATCACAACCCGACCAATCCTGCCTGGGCCGACCGTGACCGTTTTATCCTCTCCAATGGTCACGGTTCCATGCTGCTGTACAGCCTGCTGCACCTGACCGGTTACGACCTGCCGATGTCCGAGTTGAAAAACTTCCGTCAGTTGCATTCCAAAACCCCGGGTCACCCTGAAATCGGCTACACGCCAGGCGTGGAAACCACCACCGGTCCACTGGGCCAGGGTCTGGCTAACGCCGTGGGCCTTGCCATTGCCGAACGCACGCTGGGCGCGCAGTTTAACCGTCCTGACCATGAGATTGTCGATCACCACACTTATGTGTTTATGGGTGATGGCTGTCTGATGGAAGGGATCTCGCATGAGGTCTGCTCGCTGGCCGGTACACTGGGTCTCGGCAAACTGATTGGGTTCTACGACCACAACGGTATTTCTATTGATGGTGAAGTGGAAGGCTGGTTTACAGACGATACTGCCAAACGCTTCGAAGCCTATCACTGGCATGTGATCCGCGACATCGACGGCCACAACCCGGACGCGATCAGCAAAGCGATTAAAGAAGCACAGAGCGTGACCGACAAGCCTTCACTGCTGATCTGCAAAACCATCATCGGTTTCGGTTCACCGAACAAAGCCGGTAAAGAAGAAGCGCACGGCGCTGCGCTGGGGGCGGAAGAAGTCGCCCTGACCCGCAAGCAGCTGGGCTGGAACTATCCGGCGTTTGAAATCCCGAAAGAGATTTATGCTCAGTGGGATGCTAAAGAAGCGGGTGAGAAATACGAGAAATCCTGGAACGACAAGTTCTCAGCCTATAAAGCAGCCCATCCGGAGCTGGCGAAAGAGTTTGCCCGTCGTATGGACGGCGGTATGCCGGATAACTGGCAACAGGAAACGCAGAAATTTATCGAGCATCTGCAGGCCAATCCGCAGAAAATTGCCAGCCGTAAAGCCTCACAGAACACGCTGGAAGCCTGGGGCAAAAGCCTGCCTGAATTCCTTGGTGGTTCCGCTGACCTGGCGCCCAGCAACCTCACGATCTGGTCTGGCTCCAAACCGCTGAACGAAGATACAGCCGGTAACTATATTCACTACGGCGTGCGCGAGTTTGGGATGACGGCAATTGCTAACGGCATTGCCCACCATGGCGGCTTTATTCCTTACACCGCGACCTTCCTGATGTTTGTGGAATATGCCCGTAACGCGGTGCGTATGGCAGCGCTGATGAAGGCTCGTCAGGTTCTGGTCTATACCCATGACTCTATCGGACTGGGCGAAGATGGCCCGACTCACCAGCCGGTTGAACAGCTTGCCAGCCTGCGCGTCACGCCAAATATGAGCGTCTGGCGTCCCTGTGACCAGGTGGAGACCGCTGTGGCCTGGAAACATGCGATTGAGCGTCATCACGGCCCGACCGCGCTGATCCTCTCCCGTCAGAACCTGGCGCAGCCAGAGCGCAGCAAAGAGCAGCTGGAGAACATCTCCCGCGGGGCATACGTGCTGAAAGATTCTCAGGGCACGCCGGATGTGATCCTGATTGCCACCGGTTCCGAGCTGGAAATCACTCTGGGCGCGGCAGAGAAGCTGACTGCCAACGGGCACAAAGTGCGCGTGGTTTCTATGCCTTCAACCGATATATTTGATAAGCAGGATGTGGGCTACCGTGAATCAGTGCTGCCTTCAACGGTCACCGCGCGCGTCGCGGTGGAAGCGGGCATTGCCGATTACTGGTTCAAGTATGTTGGCCTGAACGGCTCGATCGTCGGCATGACCACCTTTGGTGAATCTGCCCCGGCCGATAAGTTGTTTAACGAGTTTGGCTTCACGGTGGAGAACATCGTCAGCCATGCTGAGAAGCTGATTAAGCCTCACTGAGCCAGCACTCAGTAACAGCAAGCCCGGCAATTGCCGGGCTTTTTTTATGTCATTCATTTTACTAAAACAACATTCAATATGAGGAGAGAACCCTATTCATTCAGGGCGTCATCTCGACATTGCCTGCGGGCTGCGACCCGGTGGTATGGCTGGTCCACAATATTGGCCAGTCATCGCTGCCATGCCAGGCGTCACAAGTCTGTTCCTGGGCGTATTCTGCAAGTACAAATTCACGGCCGTTATACTGCCAGCGTGTAGCCACGCCACAATCGCCTAATCCTCTGTCCTTACTAAAGGTCAGCAGTTCGCTCTTGTCCGGATCATATTCGGCGTTGACCAGCTCCATCTGCTTTTCGCTGCGGCCCGCCGGCACAAACGGCAGCGTCAGGGTGATTCCTTTCGCCACGTATGGCTGAGTGCGGGTGACTTCAAACGCCAGATCGATAACGTTGTACGCCCCCATCTCGCAACTCACCAGCAGCAACGCTTTTTCATCACTGAGCGGCGATACGCTGACTTCACGTCGCTGGGGATCAAGCGAACACTCATCGGTATTCACTCGCCATGTGCCAAAGTCAATCAGCCCGGTGGTTTCATCGCGGGTCAGGGTCAGCGGTGGACGGCGCGGGGGAATAATCTCTGGTGCCGCTGGCTCAGGCGGTACATCGCTGGTGACCCGGCTACCTCGTTTGATCCACGCGCTCATGCCGTTCACCCGCCCCTGAATATCATCCATCAGCAACAGCGTGGCTTTCAGGCCATGCAGTGAAATGGTCGCGTCAGGGCGATAAAGCAGCTGAATGTTATCGGCGTCCATCACCTGAGCCAGAAACTCGTCGATGGAGATCATATGAGCGGTGGTCAGATTATGCGGTTCCACATCCCAGTGTTTGAGATCCGGTTTCAGTCGCTGCCCATCCAGCAGCAGGTTCTCCTTCAGCGGGGCACCGCTCAGCTCACCCGTATAGCGGTTACCGTACTCAATACGCAGCAGCGGACGGTCATTGCTTCCGGCATGACGGCTGACCGTCATCACCAGATCATTATTCCCGGGAAAATTACGCGCCACGCAATAGTTCTGGTTGTTACAGGTAATTTGCCAGTCAGAAAAGGTCTTTTGCAACGGCTCAGCGTGCAGCGATACGGCAAAGATCAACAACGCAAAAGGGTATTTCGTCCAGTAAGGCATTGATAACATGGGCCCCGGTGATAAGAAGCGGTAAGCATAGCGTATTGGCTGCTCGCCGACAGCACTTTATCAGAAAACCCGGCGCAACCGCGCATTATTGCACTAAATAACGCTTCGCCAGTAGCTGATATGAGCACTTACGCGATAACATCACTATGCCCACCGGGGGGGATTCTGCTCAATCGGATTAATCGGACATGGCTGGTTTTCAGACCTTTTAACGCTGTTTCAGCCAGCCTTCAATCAGCGCATGCTGCAATAACATGACCGTCTTGCCATCCCTGATGCGCCCATCTTTCACCATCGCCCACGCCAGTGGAAAAGGGATTTCCATTACATCAATATCTTCATCATCCACACCGCCGCCCGCGCTGGCGTGCAATGATTCGTTATATTCTGCTGCGAAGAAGTGCACCACCTCGGTCACCCCGCCCGGCGACATATACATCTCATAAATTTTCACCACCTCGCCGACCTGATAGCCGGTCTCTTCAACCGCCTCTTTGCGGATGCAGTCTTCCGGCGAGTCATCGTCCAGCAACCCGGCACAGGCCTCAATCAGCATCCCGCTCTCATTGCCGTTCACATAAGTGGCGATGCGGAACTGACGGGTGAGGATCACACTGTTTTTTTCGCGGTTATACAGCAGGATAGTGGCACCATCACCGCGATCGTAGACTTCGCGCTTGTGGCGGATAGTTGAGCCATCTTTGGCGGTGAGATCGTAGGTGAAATTACGCAGAACGAACCAGTTTTCTGACAGAAGTTTGTTCTTAATCACTTCGATTTTGGCTGACATACAGGCTCCGTTGCGTTTTTCTGGAGCCTGTCATCATAAAGCCCGGGCAGGGAGAAAACTATCCTAAACGGGGCCTTGCTGCTCTCCGCTCCAGCGAACAATTGCCAGCGCAATCGCAACGGTGCAGAACACCAGATCCGCCACCGGCACATGCTCGTTCGGCTGGTGACAAAGCGCCGGATCGCCCGGACCAAAATTGACCGTTGGCGTGCCGAATAACCCCGGCAAGCCTATATCACTGTGCGCGCCAAAACCGACCAGTGCAGGTTTCATCGCCGCTTCCGCCATCGCCTGTTGAAAGGTGGTGACAAATGGATGGTCGGCAGGCACTTCCGCGCAGTCTGCGTCGAGGATCCACTCAATCCGCGCCGGATGTGCCCGCAGCCACGGATCGACTTCGCACACTTTCGCCACAAACTCTTCCAGCTCTCGCTTAACGTGACCGCCCAAACCAAACTCATCCTTCTCATGCGGCAGATACTGCACATCGATGATGATCTCCGCGCGACCGGCCAGCGAAGCAGGATGCTCACCCGCGCTCAGCTGAGTGACGATAATCTGATTAGGCAGATCCATCAGTGGATGGTTTTTACGGCGATCGTACTGCCAGCGACGATTAAGGATATCGATAGCATCCAGCATCTGGCGACAGAGCATAATCGCATCCACCGGCCCGCTGGTGTCCCACGAGTTTGGCGTCAGCTCGGCGTGGCCGCCAATGCCTTCCAGCACGATTTTGCCCCACAGCACACCGTGACAGATTGGGGCAATACGGTTGGCGGTTGGCTCGGTCATGATCCCGGCATCGGCTTTAAACCCGCGATCGACCATCGCCAGCGACCCCATACCGCCGATCTCCTCGTCCACCACGGTGGTAAAGACCACATCGCCAGCCAGCGGGATATTCAGCTCTTTCAGGAAAGTCAGCGCCATCAGCATACAGGTCACGCCACCTTTCATGTCTACCGAACCACGGCCATAAACAGCACCCTCTTTCACTACCGGCATAAAGGGATCGGTCTGCCAGTGCTCAGGCGCGCCGGGAGGCACCACATCCACATGGCCATTCAGCATAATCGACCGCCCGCCGCCACTGCCCTTCAGCACGCCGCCAAGGTTCGGTCGTCCCTCAAAAGTGCGGCCCTTGTGCGCCCCAGGTCGCCCCTGATATTTCTCGTACAACGCCGGGCCATTCGGATCCCAGAGATCGGTTTCCATGCCCAGCTCATGCAGTCGCTGCTGCAGGTAGAGCTGACAGTCCCGCTCACCCGGACCGGCCTGGCGGGGATCGGCTTTCACTATCGATGGGAAGGCAATCAGGTCACATAAGGTTTGCACCAGGCGATCGGTATTGGCCTGCACGTGACTCGCTATTTGATCCGCTAAAGTCATAACTTATCTCCGGTTAGAGGAAAAGCGGTCGGCCAGCAGCACGGCGATCAGCAACAACCCGACCACGCCTACCTGCCAGACGGTATTGATGCCGAACTGCAGCATGCTGGTTTTGATCGCCACCAGCAGCAGCGTGGCGGCAAACACCCCCACCACGCCGCCCCGGCCGCCAAAGATCGCCATACCACCCAGCAGTGCCGCAGTCAGGGACTCCAGCTCAAGGTTAACGCCGACGTTTGGCCGGGCGCTGCCCAGCCAGGCCAGAGTGATAAATCCGGCGCACCCTGCCAGAGCACCGCACAGGCCGTAAATCAGCAGCCGCAGACGACCAACAGGAATGCCAACCAATCTGGCAGAGCGCTCGTTGAAGCCCATTGCGTAGACCCATCGGCCCCAACTGGTGAAATGCAGGATGCCCCAGGCGATAACAAAAGCAGGAATAACGCAGTACAGAAAAGGCAGAGGGAACGCTGCAAACACACCCCGGCCCCAGGGCAGGATCTCACGAGGGACGCCGGATTGCGCCGCGCCGTCGGTCAGCGCCAGCGCCAGACCCGAATAAGTGTAGAAAGTGCCAAGGGTAACGATAAGCGGCCAGATCTTCAGCCGGGCAATCAGCAGTCCGTTAAACAGACCGAGCAGGAAACCGCACAGCAGGCAAATCAGCGGTAACAGCAGCGGTGGCATCCCGGCGTGCAGCGCCAGCATTCCGGCCACCGCTGACAGCGAGACATTGCCGCCAACGGAAAGATCGATCCCTGCACCACCAGCGAGCACCACCAGAGCCTGACCCAGCGCCACCAGCGCCAGCACCGTGGCAAACTGTAAAATGGTGGTCAGTGTGATGGGATCGAACAGGGTGGGCTGCAAAACCGCCACGATCAGCGCCAGCAGACACCACAGCAGGACCAGCAGGCAGGTCACCAGATGCTTGCGTAAAAAACTCATGCCTGCCCTCTCTTCAGTGAATTCAGTTGTAGCCTGCCGCTCAAAACCTCAGCACTCAGCACGCCCAGCAGCAGCGCACCGGTGACCACGGTTTGCCACAGAGAAGGCACGCCAACCAGCAGCAAACCGTTTTGCAGTACGCGCAGTAGCAACACGCCCAGCACCGTGCCGAGAAGGCTGCACTGTCCGCCAGTAATGCGCGTGCCGCCAAGTACCACGGCGGCAATCGCTTCCAGCGCCAGCGTGCTGCCGATGGTCATTTCCACGTTGCGATAAGTCGCGACATAAAACGTCGCCGCCAGTCCGCACAGCAGGCCACTTAACATAAAAGTTATAAACCGCACGCGGGTAACCGGTATGCCGGAGAGGCGGGCTTTCTCTTCTGCATGACCGATAGCCAACAGGTGCGGGCCATAAGCTGTACGGCGCAGCGCCAGCCACACCAGCAGATAAGCCAACACAATCAGCCAGGCCATCAGTGGCAGGCCCAGCAGCCGACCGCCCACCCAGCGGGTCAGCCCGTCCGGCAGGCCGGACAACCACTGTCCGCCGAGCAGGGCAAAAATCGCCGTGCGGTAGACGCCATACAACCCCAGCGTGCCGACTATCGCCGGAATGCGACCCAGCACGACCACGGTCGCAGTCACCGCGCCGGTCAGCAGCCCGATAACCGGGCCAGCCATCGCCGCCGCGCCAACAGCATTCGCTCCCAGCAACTGCCCTACGCCCCACGCCGCCAGCCCCATCACCACGCCAACCGAAACATCCACGCCACCCATCGCGAGGATCAACGTCATGCCCAGACCAATCAGCAGCAGCTCCACGCTGTTACGCAGTACGGTCGCCAGGTTGTCCAGCGTGGCAAACCACGGTGAAGCCAGAGAAAATGCCACGCAGGCCAGCAGACAGACCGCAGCCAGGGTGATTTCACGAGCCGACAGACGCAGCAGATTTCTGCTCATTAACGTCCTCATCAGAAGTGATACTGGTCGACGTTTTCTTTGGTAAATACAGCGGGTGTCCCCATCAGCAGGATGCCGGTTTTGCTGTCATAGCTGACAGGTTTGGCGAAGCCAGAGACGGTGTTTTCTGCCTGGAACGGTTTACCATCAATCAGCTGTTTACCAGCCCAGACGGTCAGATAGCCGAGCTTTTCCGGATCCCACAGAACGGAGTAGCCAAACGACCCGCTTTTCAGATAGGCACGGGCGGTGTCCGGGCTGCAGTAACCTGTCCCAATGACCTTGCCGATTTTTCCGGCTGTCTCAATGGCCTGAGCCACGCCCGGACAGGTGGTGGAGGCCACGGCGATAATGCCTTTCAAATCCGGGTTGGATGACATCAGATCGGTGGCAATCTGCGCCGCACGACTGGCGGTGCCACCGGCATACTGTGCAGGCAACAGCGTCACATTGGGATATTTCGCTTTCACGCGCTCCTGCATATAGCCAATCCAGGCATTGAGGTTGGAAGCGGTAGCTTCGCCAGAAACGATACCGATTTTAGCGTGGTCACCCACACGCTTTACCATCTCATCAATGATGGTTTCACCCAGTCCCCGGTCGGTAGCCTGGGCCACATATACCGCCCGCCCGCTGTCCGGAGCATCACTGTCGCTGGTGTAAAGTTTCACGCCGCGCGCTTTGGCCTGCTCCACCACCGGTGCCAGGCTGGAGGCATCCAGCACGCTAACCGAAATAGCCTTCACCCCCTGCGCAATCAGGTTCTGCACAATCTGCAGCTGATCCATTGGGTTGGTGTCCACCGGACCGGAATAGACAAAATCCACCCCCAGATCTTTTGCCGCCTGCTTACCGCCCTGCTGCATTGCCCCGAAGTAGGGAATACCGACAATTTGCGGCACAAAAGCCACTTTGGGTTTGTCAGCAGCAACAGAGGCCTGGCTTGCCAGCAGAATGGCACCAGCCAGTACTGAAAGAGTGATGCGTTTGAGCATAGTTTTATCCACCCAGGTAAATGAACGACCGGTTAGTCACGTTGTTGTTCGATGGCGCGCGCGTCGGGATGCGCACCGGTGATCAGAGAAACGATTTCGTCAGGCGTGGTATCTCCACGCTTTCGTTCGGCAATTTTCCGGCCACGGCGGAACACCACCATGCGGTCAGCCACCTCGAATACGTCGCTGATGTTATGGCTGATCAACACCACGCCACATTCACGTTCTGCCAGACGGCGGGTCAGAGAGAGCACTTTGCGGGTCTCCGCCACCGCAAGCGCGGCAGTGGGTTCATCCATAATCACCAGTTGAGCATTGAGGTTCAGCGCCCGGCAAATGGCTACCGCCTGCCGCTGGCCGCCAGAGAGGCTGCCAACCGGCGCTTCCGCATCGGAGATATGCGCATCCAGCTCTTCCAGCAGCTGTTTCACCCGCTGACGCATTGCCTGCACACGCAAGAAGGGAATGCCCAACACCCGACGCTTCAGCTCGCGACCCAAAAAGACGTTCTCCGCTATCGACAGGTTTTCAGCCAGTGCCAGCTCCTGATAGATAGTGGCGATACCGTAGTCAGAAGCATCCTTAGGCGAGGAGAACCTGACCGGCGCTCCGGAGACAATCAGCTCCCCTTCCGTCGCGCTGTAGGCCCCGGAGAGCACTTTGGTAAAGGTGGATTTACCGGCACCGTTATCGCCAAGCAGGGCCAACACTTCTCCACGGCGGATATCAAGACTGACGCCGTTCAGCGCCGTCAGCGCACCGAAGCGCTTGGTTATGTTGTTGGCTGAAACCAGCACATCTCCCATAACGAACTCCCTGATGGAGGCATTTAAATAGAAAGTAAACCGGTTTACCCAGCAAAGAGGATCGGGTTGGCCGGAAGAAGATATTACAGAATTATTAAGCAGGCCGCGTGCCAGTTCGGTGGGATGAAGACAGGTAAAAAAGCTAGCTGGCTGAAATATCAGCACTAATTTATGAATGTGCGGGTAAACCGGTTAACCCGCAATCTGGCGGGTTTTTTCCTGAAAAATCAATGTTGCGTTATTGTTGTGCAGAATTGCGCCAGATTGAGGCAGCACCAGGCCTGGGCCGGGACAACTTTTTCGGGGCGGCTGAAGTGACAAAAGAAAGCGGCCAGCAGGGGCCGCTTGTTTATAAACTCAATACGCCGGGAACGAAGCGGCCTTGAGCTTTCTGAGCCGTTATTTGCTCAACTCTTCTGCATGTTCCTGCTCGGTTTGCGCAACTGCGTGAACACGATTACGCACGCCAAACCAGCCGAGGATCAGGATCACCGCAATCAGTGGTACAGAAGCAATTGTGTAAGTGCCGTTCGGGTAGTCCAGCGCCATCAATACCAGCACGCTGGCCAGGAACAGCAGCGTCAGCCACGACGTAAACGGTGCCCACGGCAGCTTAAAGCTGACATCCTCGGCTTTACCTTCTTTGATCGCTTTACGCAGACGCATCTGGCAGACCACGATAAAGCCCCATGAAGAGATGATGCCGAGTGAAGCCACGTTCAGCACGATTTCGAACACGCGCGAAGGTACGATGTAATTCAGCCAGACGCCGATAACGTAGACGCCGATAGTGACCAGAATCCCCATATAAGGCACCTGCTGGCCGCTCATTTTCGACATGAACTTCGGCGCGGAACCGCCCATCGACATGGAGCGCAGGATACGGCCGGTTGAGTAAAGGCCGGAGTTAAGACTGGAGAGCGCCGCACTCAGCACCACGATATTCATGATGCTGCCAACGTAAGGCACGCCCAGCCTGGAGAAGAAGGTCACAAACGGGCTCTGACCAGCCTGATAGGCATTCCACGGCAGCAGCAGCACCAGCAGCACCACAGAGCCGACGTAGAACAGGCCGATACGCCAGATCACACTGTTAATTGCTTTCGGCAACATGGTTTTCGGGTCTTTACATTCGCCAGCCGCCGTGCCGACCAGTTCGATAGAGGCAAAGGCGAAGACAACCCCCTGAACCAGCACCAGCGCCGGTAACAGCCCATGCGGGAAGAAACCGCCATTATCGGTAATCAGGTGGAAGCCGGTGGTGTTACCGTCCAGCGGTTTACCGGTGCCGAGGAACACCACACCGACGATCAGGAAGATCGCGATCGCCAGCACTTTAATCAGCGCGAACCAGAACTCCATCTCGGCGAACCACTTCACGCCGATCATGTTCATGGTGCCCACAATGGCCAGCGCACCCAGGGCGAAGACCCACTGCGGAACGTCGCCAAAAGCGCCCCAGTAGTGCATATACAGCGCCACGGCGGTGATATCGACAATGCCGGTCATTGCCCAGTTAACGAAGTACATCCAGCCTGCCACGTAGGAGGCTTTCTCGCCGAGGAATTCACGGGCGTAAGAGACGAAGCTGCCGCTGGAGGGACGGTGTAACACCAGTTCACCCAGAGCACGCAGTATAAAGAAAGAGAAGATGCCACAGACTAAATAGACGATTGCCAGGGCCGGGCCGGCAATCTGCAGGCGCGCGCCTGCACCAAGGAACAGACCCGTACCAATCGCACCGCCGATAGCAATCATCTGAACGTGACGATTGTCCATTGCTTTGTGATAGCCGGAATCATGAGAATTTAACCAACGTCTTCTTGCGGCGCGTTTGTCTGCGACCGCCTTTTTATCAGCTTTCATTTTCTATCCTATTATCCTGTCCACAGTGATACGACTACCCTTCCCGGGTACCCTGGTTTACCTGCACCAACCAAACGTTTGCGTATCAGCACAAATATCTGGGCAAGCCCCCTCTTCCTGTAGTTATATTCTTGACGGAAGCGGGTAAATTGCGGCGATGCATCCTAACCGTTCTCCAATCCTGACGCAAAAACTCTGTGGAGGAAATCGTGAGGTTTTGTAATTTTTGCCGGGCGGCGCAAAAAAAACCGACCACCAGAGGTGGTCGGTTTACTCAGGGACTACATGCTACACAGGGGTGGAGATAAATCTTAGCGGTAAATCTCTGCGGTTCCGCTCCACAGGCTTGAGTCGCCCGGGTTGTCAGCACCGATGATGCGGTACTGGGAAGCCCCCATTTCATCGGATTTTTGAGCCAGATGGCGGGTGGCATCATCGAGAGAACCTTTAACTCCTGAAACGGATACGGTTCCCATTTCCTGCAGGTTCTGGCTTTGATCCTGATTGACCTGAGTGGCAGCCAGAGCTGAGAAAGAAGTGGCGGCAACAAAGGCAGCGGCAATAAGAGTAGGTAATTTCGTGTTCACAGGATGCTCCTCGTCAAATCGTTTTTTTAAATTCGTTACGGGATTTATTATGACCAGGCTAATGAAAAACTGGGTGCGGAGAAGGTAAGAGCGTTAAAGGATTGTGAAGCGAATGAGGAGAAGCTGTAAGAAGCGTCAATGAAAGTTACATTTTATTGTGGGTGTAACATGATGTGAACAAAAGCGCTAACTTCATTGCATAATGGCTACTTTATCGACGAAAAAGCATGGCATCAAGCGATTTACCGCACGTTTTTGACCTTCATCAACAGAGCCTGTACCTGCCAGGCGTCCAAGCCCGCGGAGCAGGTATACTCTGGCTCCCCTACGAGAGGATGAAATGGATGTTAAAACGCTCTGTTACCAGCAGTCTGGCCCGCGCCCTGTTTGCCATCGTGGTGCTTTCGGTGCTCGCTTCCGGTCTGGCCCTGCTGACACTGTCAGCCAGCCTGCGTGATGCCGAGGCCATCAATATTGCTGGATCTTTAAGGATGCAGAGCTACCGGCTGGCCTGGGATGCTAACACCGGCTCCACTGACCTGCCGCAGGACATCCGCAATTATCAGCAGTCGGTCAATGCACCGGCTTTGCGTGCATTACAGCGGGACTATGTTCCCGACAGCGTAAAAGAGCGCTATCAGGCGCTGCAGCTTTCATGGCAAAAATTGCGGCCCGATCTGCTGGCGGGCAATACGCTGCACTACCAGCAGCAGGTATCCCATTATGTCGCGCAGATCGATCACTTTGTGCTGGCGCTCCAGCACTGGGCCGAGCTGAAGATGAAGCTGGTCGCTGGTGCCAGCCTGCTGGGGTTTATTGCCATTGCCGCGCTGGTCTTCTGGACGCTGCGGCTGGTGCGCCAGCAGGTCGTCACACCGCTGAACCAGCTGGTGCTGGCCAGCCATGAAATTGAGCGAGCCAACTTTAAATACGGTCTACTGAATACCGCGCTGCCCAACGAGCTGGGCGTACTTGCGCAGGCGTTTACTCATATGTCTGGCGAACTGGAAAAACACTACGTCTATCTTGAGCAGGCAGTAAAAGAAAAAACCAGCGATTTGCAGCAGGCTAACCGCAGGCTGGCACTGTTGTACCGCTGCTCCCAGATGCTGACCAGCCCGCTCAATAGCGGACGGGCTTACCCCCAGGTTCTGGAGCAGGCGCTGGAACATGCCGATCTCTATGCCATTGAACTGCACGCTCCGCCACAGTGTCAGATCGCTGCGGGCAAAGTTATCGACCATCTGGAGTGGAGCAGCCTGCCGCTGGATGCCGCCTCCGGCAGTCAGGCAGGAGAGTTGCGCTGGCAGGCGCTATACAGCGAACCCCAGCTGATGCAGGGGCTGGCGAGTATGCTGACCCGCGCACTGCAGTTGGATCGTGCCGAGCAGAAAGTCCGTCATCTGCTGCTGATGGAGGAACGTGCCACCATTGCCCGTGAGCTGCACGACTCACTGGCTCAGTCGCTGGTGTATCTGCGCATTCAGATGACGCGGCTGAAACGGGTGGTCAGCAACGATGCCTCACCCGCTCAGGATATTGTCGGCGAAATCGATCGGGCGCTGACAGAAGCGAACCGCCAGCTGCGGGAGCTGTTGACCACCTTCCGGTTATCCATTGAACCGGCCGACCTCGGCACCGCACTGCAGCAGGTAGTGACCCAGCTGCGCCCACAAACAGAGGCAAAAATCCTGCTGGCAGGCAGTCCGTCGCAGCAGCATTTCACAGCCCAGCAGCAGGTGCATATTCTGCAGATAGCGCGGGAAGCGCTGCTCAATGCCATCCGCCACGCCGGCGCTTCACAGATTATCGTGCACTGCGATCGGGCAGCTAACGGCGATAATCTGATAGAAATCAAGGATAACGGACTGGGGCTTCAGCCCCCGCACGAGCATGCGGGTCACTATGGTCTGGCGATTATGCATGAGCGGGCGAAGAGCCTGAACGGTCAGTTGAACATCGCTTCAAATCCGGGCAGCGGGACCGTGGTCACCCTGCAATTTCCGTTAGGTGAAGCTTAAAAGCGTAATGTGATGATTTAGCGACATTTCGCCTCACGAAGCCCGACGAATTGGCACGATAATTTACATATTCTCCTCAATTTCTCCACGATTATTCAATGTCTGGCAGGTAAAGTGAAGGAATGCCAAAGCATATTGAATAAATTACAAAAATTTGTTTCGGCCTGATCTTTGGAATTCGCGCACCAGGGAGGGATGCGCATTCATTTCCCGATAAATTGCCTGGAGTTTATATTCAATGGCGAATTTTTTTATCGATCGCCCGATCTTTGCCTGGGTGATAGCGATATTGCTTTGCCTGACCGGCACACTGGCTATCTTCTCGCTTCCCGTTGAGCAGTATCCCGAACTCGCTCCACCCAATGTCCGTATCACCGCGAACTACCCCGGCGCCTCTGCTGAAACCCTGGAAAATACCGTGACTCAGGTGATCGAGCAGAATATGACCGGCATCGATAATCTGATGTACATGTCCTCCCAGAGCAGTAACACCGGACAGGCCACCATCACCCTGACTTTTGTCGCCGGAACCAACCCGGATGAAGCCCGTCAGCAGGTGCAAAATCAGCTGCAAACCGCCCTGCGCAAACTGCCACAGGACGTGCAGTCTCAGGGAGTGACGGTCACCAAAACCGGGGACACTAACATTCTGATGGTGGCGTTCGTTTCCACCGATGGCAGCATGGATAAGCAGGATATCTCTGACTACGTTGCCAGTAACGTGCAGGACCCGCTCAGCCGCATTGACGGTGTGGGCCAGGTGGATGCTTACGGCTCGCAGTATGCAATGCGCATCTGGCTCGATCCCAACAAGATGATCAACTACGCGGTGACCACTTCGGATGTGGTCAGCGCAATTGAGTCGCAGAACAGCCAGGTCGCGGTCGGGCAGCTGGGCGGGCTGCCTTCGGTGAACAAACAGGCGCTGAATGCGACCATCAATTCACAGTCGCTGCTGAACACACCCGAGCAGTTCCGTAATATCACGCTGCGTGTTAACCAAGACGGTTCAGAGGTCAAACTCAGTGACGTGGCGGATGTTGCGCTGGGCGCAGAGAAGTATGACTTCCTGAGCCAGTATAACGGCCAGGCAGCTTCTGGTCTGGGTATCAAGCTGGCTTCCGGTGCCAACGAGCTGCAAACCGACAAACTTGTCCGGGCACGAATTGCGGAGCTTTCCCAGTACTTCCCGCACGGTCTGAAAGCAGAAATCGCTTACGAAACCACACCGTTTGTTACCGCCTCCATTGAGGACGTGGTGAAAACGCTGATCGAAGCGGTGATCCTGGTGTTTGTGGTGATGTATCTGTTCCTGCAGAACTTCCGCGCCACGCTGATCCCGACTATCGCCGTTCCCGTGGTGCTGCTTGGCACCTTCGCTATCCTTTCCGCCTGCGGCTTCAGTATCAACACCCTGACCATGTTCGCGATGGTGCTGGCTATCGGCCTGCTGGTGGATGACGCCATCGTGGTGGTGGAAAACGTCGAGCGAATAATGAGTGAAGAGGGCCTGTCGCCCAGGGAGGCGACGCGCAAATCAATGGGGCAAATCCAGGGCGCTCTGGTCGGGATCGCGCTGGTACTTTCTGCAGTATTTATTCCGATGGCCTTCTTCGGCGGCACAACCGGCGCTATCTATCGCCAGTTCTCCATCACCATCGTTTCGGCCATGGTGCTGTCGGTGCTGGTGGCGATGATCCTCACTCCTGCCCTGTGCGCCACGCTGCTTAAACCGCTGCCCCAGGGCCATCATCACGGTCGCCACGGCTTTTTCGGCTGGTTTAACCGGACGTTCAACAGCAATGCCGAGCGTTACGAGCGCGGCGTCAGCAAAATTCTGGCAAAAGCGGGACGCTGGCTGCTGCTGTATATGCTGATTATCGGCGGCATGGCCTTCCTGTTCCTGCATCTGCCAACCTCCTTTCTGCCGCTGGAAGACCGGGGCGTCTTCACCACTCAGGTGCAGCTGCCGCCTGGTTCGACACTGCAACAGACCAATCAGGTGGTGAACAAAGTCGAGCAGTATTATCTGACCAAAGAGAAAGATAACGTGCTGTCGGTGTTTTCCACGATCGGGGCAGGTCCGGGCGGTAACGGCCAGAACGTGGCGCGTATGTTTGTGCGCCTGAAAGACTGGGGCGACCGTCCGGGCGCGGAGAACACTTCTTTTGCCATTATCGAGCGGGCAACCAAAGCCTTCCGCAAAATTAAGGAAGGGCGCGTGATTGCCAGCAGTCCTCCGGCGATCACCGGTCTGGGCAACTCGGCGGGCTTCGATATGGAGCTGCAGGATCATGCCGGACTGGGTCACGATGCGCTGATGAAGGCGCGTGATGAGCTGCTGGCGAAGGCGGAGAGCAACCCTTCGCTGGCCCGCGTGCGTCACAACGGACTGGATGACACCCCGCAGCTGCGCATCAATGTTGATCAGCATAAAGCGCAGGCGCTGGGCGTGTCGATCGATGATATCAACAACACGCTGCAAACTGGCTGGGGCTCGACCTACGTCAACGACTTCCTTGACCGCGGCCGGGTTAAGAAGGTCTACGTGCAGGCGGCGGCACAGTATCGCATGCTGCCGGATGACATCAGCAAATGGTATGTGCGTAACAGCAGCGGCGGCATGGTACCCTTCTCCGCCTTCGCCACCAGCAGCTGGGAAACAGGTTCGCCGCGTCTGGAGCGTTATAACGGTTATTCCGCAGTGGAAATTGTCGGTGAGTCCGCACAGGGCATCAGTACCGGCACAGCGATGGATGTTATGGAAAAAATCGTCAGCCAGATGCCGACCGGTTTTGGCCTGCAGTGGACCGGCGCTTCCTACCAGGAACGCAGGACCGGGTCGCAGGCTCCAGCGCTGTACGCCATCTCGCTGCTGGTGGTCTTCCTGTGCCTCGCCGCGCTGTATGAGAGCTGGTCAATTCCGTTCTCGGTGATGCTGGTAGTGCCGCTGGGCGTGGTCGGTGCGCTGGTAGCAACCTGGGTGCGTGGGCTGGAGAACGACGTCTACTTCCAGGTCGGGCTGCTGACGGTGATCGGCTTGTCGGCGAAGAATGCCATCCTGATTGTGGAATTTGCCAACGAGATGAACAGCAAGGGCCGAGACCTGCTGGAAGCGACGCTGGAAGCCTCCCGTCAGCGTCTGCGCCCGATTCTGATGACCTCGCTGGCGTTTATCTTCGGCGTGCTGCCAATGGCGATCAGCAACGGTGCAGGCTCCAGCAGCCAGCATGCGGTAGGAACAGGGGTAATGGGCGGGATGATTTCGGCCACCGTGCTGGCGATCTTCTTCGTGCCATTGTTCTTCGTGCTGGTGCGCCAGCGCTTCCCGGTTAAGGACAAACCGATATAACAAGTCAGACTGCCTGTGGGCGGTCTCCGCTCACAGAAATGAATAAAGGCAGCCGGATGGCTGCCTTTAATTATTCAGGATACTGGTGTAAAGCATTTTGATGTGGTCGCCAAGCTTTTCTTTATGAATGTGTTACTTGCGAGCTAACATTGCTTCGATAAAGTCTTTCCAGTTCCCCAGTTCTAAATCAATCATAAATCACCTCTCGTTATTGTGGGGCCATTATAGGATTAATCTTAATGCAAAGTGAACATGTTTCGTCCACTTACAGGTATCGGCAAAGCCAGTAAAAACTGTAATTGCGGGCTGGCGCACAGTTCAGGGGTTATGATTTCTAAGGGAATTAATAGCAGATTGATGATTGGGGACCAAAGCATTTCAGGCGGATCAAGGGGGCATTGCGCCCCCTCGTCACATCCGGTGTTATTTCAGAACTATCACTTTATCGTAGCCGCCACTCTCACTGTCGATATGGGTTTTGGCATCCGGGTGCTCGGCCAGCACCGCCTCAACAATGTGGTTGAACTCATCGCAGCGGCTTTTTTTCTTCCGGGCGATCACAATCATTGACTGGGTCTCTTCAACCGTATGGGCGGAAGACGCTTTCAAATAGTTCATATTGTCCCTCCTTATCGCTAAGTCTCTGTCTCTGTGGTGTTAACGTCACCTTTCCATGCTGCCTCGCAGGCGCATCCGTTGTAGACTAAGCACCTGAACAGTATCGAATATAGTTGAAACCCACAGAAAAAAGAAGGGAACGGTCATGCTGACGATGTACGGCATCAAAAATTGCGACACCATAAAGAAGGCCCGAAAATATCTGGACGCCAGCGGCGTGGCGTACCGGTTCCATGACTACCGTGCTGATGGGCTGGAAGCACCGTTGCTGCAGGGCTTTATTGATACGTTGGGATGGGAAGCCTTGCTCAATACCCGCGGCACCACCTGGCGCAAACTGAGCGAGGAAACGCGCAGCGCGGCTCATTCTGCAGCGGCAGCGCGTGAACTGATGCTGGAACAGCCGGCAATCATCAAACGCCCGTTGCTCTGCAGCGCCGACGGCTCTATGCTGCTGGGTTTCAGTGAAACCACCTACCAGTCCTTCATTGCGGAGAAGTCCTGATTATGTTCTGTCCGGTCATTGAGCTGACGCAGCAGCTTATTCGTCGCCCCTCCCTCAGCCCGGATGATGCCGGCTGCCAGGCCATTATGATCGAACGCCTGCAGGCGCTGGGCTTCACCGTGGAGCCAATGAACATCGGCGACACCCTGAACTTCTGGGCGTGGCGTGGCGAAGGCGAAACGCTGGCTTTTGCCGGCCATACCGATGTGGTGCCAACCGGCGATGCCAGCCGCTGGATCAATCCGCCTTTTGAACCCACCATCCGTGACGGCATGCTCTACGGGCGCGGTGCGTCGGATATGAAAGGCTCGCTGGCGGCGATGATTGTCGCAGCGGAGCGCTTTGTGACCAACAATCCGGACCATAAAGGCCGCCTGGCTTTCCTGATCACCTCTGATGAAGAAGCCAGCGCTGCCAACGGCACGATGAAAGTGGTTGAAGCGCTGATGGCACGTAACGAGCGGCTGGATTATTGCCTGGTCGGCGAGCCCTCCAGCACCGAAATCGTCGGTGACGTGGTGAAGAACGGCCGCCGTGGTTCGATGACCGCTAACCTGACGATACATGGCGTTCAGGGCCATGTCGCCTATCCGCATCTGGCGGATAACCCGGTCCACCGCGCCATGCCCGCGCTGAACGAACTGGTCGCGACCGAATGGGATCGGGGCAATGAATTTTTCCCGCCAACCAGCATGCAGATTGCCAACGTGCAGGCCGGAACCGGCAGCAACAATGTGATCCCCGGCGAGTTCTTCGTGCAGTTTAACTTCCGCTTCAGTACCGAACTGACCGACGCGATGATCCAGCAGCGCGTAGCGGAGTTGCTGGATCGACACAAGTTGCGCTACACGCTGGACTGGTGGGTGTCCGGCCAGCCATTCCTGACCAGCCAGGGTAAACTGGTGAATGCGGTGATCAACGCCGTTGAGCACTATAATGAAATTAAGCCGCAGCTGCTGACCACCGGCGGAACCTCAGACGGGCGCTTCATTGCCCGTATGGGTGCGCAGGTCGTCGAGTTAGGGCCGGTCAACGCCACCATTCATAAAATCAATGAGTGCGTGAAGGCCGCCGATCTGCAACTGCTTAGCCGTATGTACCAGCGCATTATGGAACAGCTGATAGCCTGACAGGTGATGATATGGAATTTTTTAAAGAGTACTGGTGGATCCTGGTGATCCTGCTGATGGTCGGCGTACTGATGAACGTCTATAAAGATTTAAAGCGTATCGATCATAAGAAGTACATGGACAACAAGCCGGATTTGCCGCCGCATCGTGATTTTAACGATAAGTGGGACGATGACGACGACTGGCCGAAGAAGAAGTAAGCCCGATCGGCAGGGGCTTTGGCCCCTGCTTTCTCCATTATCCCTCTCAATGCATCAGAGCGATCACATCCTCATCTCCGGGCGTGCTGCCACTCAGTGCCTCATCAAAATAGCGCTTCGGCACGGTGTAATGCAGGTGGTCCAGTGCATACTGCATGGCGCGATGGTCAATTGCGTGCGCTAAATCCTCCACGACGTTCAACGTCACATCGCCGCCCAGTTCCAGCAGCTTCGCTTCCCCCTGCTGAGCATATTTCAGAGGCACAAGTTCGTCATAATCCCCGTGGATCAGATGGACAGTGGTACGCCGGGTTGCACGCTGCGGCAGGCTGGCAAAACGGCCGGAAAAAGCCACCACCCTGCCCGCCAGTCCCGGCCGGGCTTTGATCCCTTCAAGTACCATGATGCTGCCCTGCGAAAACCTATCAGCGCCGTCGCTTCAGCCTTCACGCCGCTTTCCTGCTGCTAGTGATGAACCGATCCGACAAAGCTGTCCATCATCGCATCAACACGGCACTGCAGGCTTTCATCGGTCAGGTTATCAGTGGGGAACCACTGGCGGCCATGCTCGCTGCCGGACTCCGGCGCGCCAATGCTCACCACCAGTGCGCCAGGGAAGGATTCAGCAAACCAGCTGCCGATCTGGCCCATCGCCACCGGATTATCGCCAGCGCCATGAAACAGCAGAAACAGCTGTGCCGGGGTGGACGTGGGGTGCTGAACGACGAAATGATCAAGTTTCATGGTTTCCTCCTGAGGAATGTTAAGCCGACTATACGCCGGCTGACGCGGAAGAAAATTGAGAATTTTTGACCGGGATGTTGGATTTAATTTAATGACTTAATGAAGCGCTGCCACTCTTCGCTTTGCGGACCGTCCAGTGATGCCAGTGCCCGCTGAGCTTCCTGCCGCCAGGCTGCCAGTAACGCTTTGCGGCCGGACAGGCCAGATTGCTGACAAAGCTGAGCAGCAGTTAACCCATGCAGCAACGCGCCCTCCAGCAATGACAAGCCCTGCACCCGGCCGATCAGTCGTCCCAGGGCACCGATACTTGCCTCAAATGGCCTGTGTGCCCAGGCAAACCCGGCCAGCTCCCGCCAGTCATCTGCATCAGACCCGGAATTCCCGGTCTCAGGCAATTCCGGACTGACGCCTTTGATAAAGAGTTGCAGCCAGGGCCAGTCCTTCGCCAGCCGCCCGGCGGCGTTATCTGCCAGCACGAGGCCCTGCCCACTCAGCGGCAGAATGGCCATCGCGGTGTAGCAACCGCTGCTGGCCTCCGGCTTGTTGCCAAAGCGGACCAGCCTGAATCCACATGCCTGCCAGAACCGCCATAAAGAGTCAGTATAGCCAAAGCTCACCGAGAGAAAATCCAGCCCCTCTGCGCGTTCAACACTTTGCCGTACCATTTCACGCCCGATGCCACGCCGCCGCAGCGCTGGTGAGATCGCTATCCGGCTGATCCGTCGCGAGCGCATTATGGCCGCTTCCGGCCAGCCGCCATGAGCAGCAAGCGACTGTGCCACAAGGTTACCGCCAGGCCTGCGCAGCCCCGCCCATACCGCCTGAGCCAGCTCTTCACTCAGCCCGCCTTCATCCACCAGCCACAGCGCACCCTGCACTTTCGACTCCTGCACTGCAGCGCTGAAGTGCATACCTGGCGCATCCATCATCCGCCTTAAATCCAGCGGCGAGGTGCGGTAATGGGCGCTGGCGAGCAGCTGATACATTCCCGCAGGCAGTTCCGGCCGGGTCTGCCAGTCTGGCTGCTGCGGGAAACAATAATGGATTGCTGATTCATTACCTGAAGGCTCTGCTTCAGTGAACAGCAGCGCGTTATCGATGAACCGCTCCAGCGGGTCATGCGGCGACCAGCGTAGCGGCTGCTCCAGCTTCAGCACCGTGGCACCCGGCAGACTGGCGCAAAACTTCAGCAGGAAGCCGCGCCCGGTTCCTTCATAGCCCTGCAAAGTCGTGGTCAGCAGGACGCGGGGAGCGAGGCGAACCAGCTCATGCAGCAGCGGAGCCGGTATGGCCGCGGCTTCATCAATCAGCAGCCAGTCGATATTCTGTGGACGTTGCTGTGGTGAAAGTGCCAGCAACCGATCCGGAGCAATGAACTCAAACCTCTCTCCGGCGAATGCCGCCAGCACGTCGGCAGAGATTTTCGCCGGAGCAGTGATCAGACAGCGTCCGGGCCAGCGGGCCGCCAGCGAACCGGCCAGCGCCGATTTTCCGCGCCCTCGCGGGGCAATCAGAACGAAGAGACCCGGTTGGCTGACCAGCAGTTCGTTCAGCAGACTTTGCTGCTGTGAGGTGTCATCCGGCAGCCATTGGGCCGTCGACAGCAGTGCGGGTAAGTGCAACGGAGCATTCTGGCGAAGCAGAGCAACCTGTGGATCCTGCAACAGCATCTGCTGCAGGCGATGAACAAAGTTGGGTGCGGGAATCGGAGTGGCTGTTTCGTTCCAGCGCAGTGAGTCGGTATCCGGCCTTGAAGACCAGCTTTGCCACTCGGGAACGAGGAGCAACAGCCAGCTTCCGGCTTTCAGCGTACCTGTCAGCGCCGCCAGCGCATCGGCATTGAATCCGTCCCGCGCGTCAAATACGGCATGTAAAAACTCCTGCCCCAGCAGGGTTCGCACCGCCTGCGGCGCGCAGTGCAGCGGACTTTGCGGCGCATCACCCAGCCACAACCAGTCCCCCGGCAGCCTGTCCATCCACTGCTGCGTCTGCTGCAGGCACCATTCTGCCTCGCCGCTAAGCACCAGCAGTTGCCGCAGTCCCTGGCGTTTCAGGGCTGCGGTATGATCGATAACGTCGCTGAAGTCCGCCATCAGCTACGGCTGAAGGTGTCACACTGACCCGGATTGCCGCTGTCGAAGCCTTTTTTGAACCAGGTATAGCGCTGCTGCGAGGTGCCGTGAGTGAAGCTGTCCGGTACCACCCGCCCCTGGCTCTGCTGTTGCAAACGGTCATCGCCAATGGCTTCAGCGGCGTTTAACGCCTTCTGCAGGTCGCCCGGTTCCAGCACGTTTTCCTGCTGCATGTAATGTCCCCACACCCCGGCAAAGCAGTCGGCCTGCAGCTCCATTTTCACTGACAGCTGGTTAGCCTGAGTCTGGCTGGCACCCTGCTGCAGCTGACGAACTTTGGGTTCAATGCCCAGCAGGCGCTGGACGTGATGTCCCACTTCATGGGCAATCACATAGCCCTGGGCAAAATCGCCACCGGCACCCAGTTTATTTTTCATTTCGTCATAGAAAGAGAGATCGATATAGACCGTGCTGTCAGTCGGGCAGTAAAAAGGCCCCATCACTGACTGGCCAGTACCACAGCCGGTGCGCGTTACGCCGCGGTACATCACCAGCTTAGGCGGCGTGTAGGTTTTTCCCATCTTCTGGAAAATTTTCGACCAGGTATCTTCGGTGGTGGCGAGGATTACTTTAGTGAATTTAGCCGCTTCATCCTGCTGTGGATTGATGCCCTGCCGCTGCGGGGCTGGCTGAGAAAGAGAAGTGGACTCCCCGGTCAGCAGCGGTGACAGGTCATAACCGTAGTAACCAGCAATCATGACGATAATCAGCAGGATAATCCCGCCCTTGCCGCGTGGAATACGCATGCGGCCACTGCCCATTGTCGGGCCGCCGGAATCATTACGGCGATCTTCCACATTGTCGCTCTCGCGCTTCCCTTGCCAACGCATAGATTTCCCCTTGTTATAATCACTTCGCGGTTGATGCACTGATTTTAGTTGGCGCAGCTCACTAACACCAGTCTTACGGGCTTTGGCGAGAGAGGTTTAGCGGAATTTAAGACTTTAGTGGGTAAAAATACAGCGAAGAAAAGTGAGAAACAGGGACCGGCAGAAAGAAGCTGCGGCAGAACGCCGCAGCTGCAGAAATCAGTCCAGCTTAACGCCCAGACGGTTTGCCACTTCTTCATACGCTTCGATCAGGCCACCCAGGCTCTGACGGTAGCGGTCTTTGTCCATCTTGTTCAGGGTCTCTTTGTCCCACAGGCGCGCGCCGTCCGGGGAGAACTCATCGCCCAGCACCACTTCGCCTTTGAACAGGCCGAACTCCAGCTTGAAGTCCACCAGGATCAGACCGGCATCGAGGAACAGCTTGCTTAGCACGTCGTTGGCTTTATAAGTCAGCTCACGCATACGCGCCAGATTCTCTTTGTTCACCCAGCCAAACGTTTCACAGTAGGATTCGTTAACCATTGGATCGTGTTTGGCGTCATCCTTCAGAAACAGGTCAAACAGCGGCGGATTGAGGATCATGCCCTCTTCCACGCCAAGACGCTTCACCAGCGAGCCTGCGGCACGGTTACGCACCACGCACTCCACCGGTACCATATCCAGTTTCTTCACCAGCGCTTCGTTATCAGAGAGCAGCGCTTCCATCTGGGTTGGGATCCCGGCTTCCTGCAGCTTAGTCATAATGAAATAATTGAACTTGTTGTTAATCATCCCTTTACGATCAAACTGTTCGATACGCTCACCGTCCAGTGCTGAAGTATCGTTGCGGAATTCGAGTACCAGCAGGTCCGGATTTTCGGTGCTGTAAACGGTTTTCGCTTTGCCGCGATACAACTCAGCTTGCTTTTGCATCTTGTTAACTCCACATGACAGAACTAAAAATATTGGCGGGGGCTATTGTACGTTCTGCGGCGAAAAAACCGAAGCAATCGTTTACGCAGCAGAGAATAAAAAAGGCCGGAACTCTCCGGCCTAAGGGTGTTACTTACTGAAAGCGGCTTCGAATACGGCCACCAGCGCGTCGTTCTGCGACTGGGTGAGCGTATGGCCTTTCGGATCGAGGAACTGCAGGCTGCTGCGGTTATCCAGATCGCCAACCTGAAGCTTATAATCGCCGTTTGGCAGGCCAGGATCTTTCGCACCCAGTTTGTCCCAGTCTTCACTGTCTGGCGTTTTATAGGTCACGCTGAGGCTGCCCTGAGAACGGTTTTTGTCGGTCACTTTCATGCCAACACGTCCCAGCGCCGCTGGCAGACGATCCCAGACGATGTTAAATGGCGCACGCACGATCAGATCCGGCAGGCCGGTATCATCAGCACCGCTCTGCACATCAATCCGGGCAGAGCTGCGTTTCGCGGCGGCATTTTCATTGGTGGTTTCGATCTTATCCAGACCGCTGCTCAACTCGTTCAGCATCTGTGCAGTATAGCGTTGGATCTGGACCGGAGAGGTCACCGCCTTACCTTCCTGCTGCAGCTCAAGCAGCCTGACGGTCAGCGCCTGCTGATAGCCCTGCTGCTGCACGCTGATCTGGTAACGGCCACGATACTGATGGTCTTCATCAGCACGGTTCCACTGCACCCAGTCGGTGGACAGCGTCTGGCTGGCATCAGTACGGCTGGCAATCGGGTAGTTACGCGCCTGAACCACGTCCACCACTTGCGGCCACAGAGCACCATTACGGGTGTTATCAACCAGCAGCACGCCAGAGTTTCCGGCGAACTGAGAGCGGGTTCCGTTCATCAGCGCCAGTGGCTGAGCCGGTGGACGGATGTCCAGCTGCTTGCCAATCGCGCCGGTGGAGCTGGCGGATGGAATATCAAAATCCCCGTTCTGCAGCGGCAGGAGCATCCCTGCTGGCGCATGCAGTTCACTGACGTCAGCGGCCTGCAGGTAAGATTCGTCGCCGCTGACCTGGCGCTTGTAGCGCTGATCGCTGGAACAGGCGGCCAGCATCATCACCAGCGATAATCCTACGACCTTCGCGACCGTGGATTTTTGTACTGAATAAGCCATTAATTCTCCCTAAATTTACAGCAGGCCTGCGTCTTTCAGTGCCTGCTCAACAACCGGACGACCGGCATCAGTCATCGGCGTCATGGGTAGACGCAGCGTGTCGGTTGCAATTAATCCTAATTTCTTAGCAGCCCATTTTACCGGGATAGGATTAGGCTCAATAAATAGCTTCTGATGCAAATGCATCAGGCGCTGATTAAGGCGGCGAGCTTCCACAAAGTTACCCTGTTGTGCAAGCGTACAGAGCTCCACCATTTCGCGCGCGGCGATGTTTGCCGTCACGGAGATGACGCCCCGACCACCCAGCTGCATGAAGTCCAGCGCAGTGGCATCGTCGCCGCTGACCAGAATAAAGTCTTCTTCAACCAGCTCTTGGATCTGACTAACCCGCGATAAGTTCCCGGTGGCTTCTTTGATTCCGATAATATTTTTGATCTTAGCCAGGTGACCTACCGTTTCTGGCAGCATGTCACAGCCGGTTCGCGACGGCACATTGTACAGCATCTGTGGCAGGTCGGTGCTTTCTGCAATGGCTTTAAAGTGCTGGTACAGCCCTTCCTGAGTCGGACGGTTGTAGTAAGGGGTGACGGTCAGGCAACCCACCACGCCGCTCTTTTCAAAGCGTCTGGTCAGCGAAATACCTTCCGCTGTGGCGTTAGCGCCGGTGCCCGCAATCACCGGGATGCGGCCGTCGGCCAGCTCCAGGGTCAGCATCACCACGTCACCGTGCTCGTCGTGGCTCAATGTGGCAGATTCGCCGGTGGTCCCTACCGAGACAATTGCCGAGGTTCCGCTGGCAACATGATAATCAATCAGTTTTTTCAAACTCGCACGGCAGACATACCCTTTGTCATCCATCGGCGTAACGAGTGCAACAATACTTCCCGTGAACATTAGCCATCCCCTCCACAAACAAGTGCTTCATGGTACGGTTTACGGCTATTGAAAAGCAAGCGGACATCCCCTCCAGGCCCCTTGGCAGGGGGTATTTTTTATGTTTACCTTAGGGTTATCACAATTGCTAATCACTGAGACCTACAGGAAGCCTCATTTTGCCGCAGTCAGAGCAACATCATCTGGTTATTACCGCGCTGGGGGTTGACCGCCCGGGGATTGTTAATACTATTACCCGTCACGTCAGTAGCTGCGGTTGCAACATCGAAGATAGCCGTCTTGCCATGCTGGGTGATGAGTTCACCTTTATCATGCTGCTTTCCGGCAGTTGGAACGCCATTACGCTGATTGAATCCACTCTGCCACTGAAGGGCGCAGAGCTGGAGCTGCTGATCGTCATGAAGCGCACCACCTTCCGCGAACGGCCGCCAATGCCTGCCACAGTCTGGGTTCAGGTGGAAGTAACGGACTCGCCGCATATTATCGAGCGCTTTACCGATCTCTTTGATTCCCATCAGATGAATATCGCCGAACTGGTGTCCCGCACTCAGCCTGCGCAAGAAAATCGGCCACCCTTGCTCTATATTCAAATAACGGCTCACAGTCCTGCCAGCCAGGACGCCTCATTTATTGAGCAGGCGTTTAACCGCCTCTGTACAGAGTTAAAAGCGCAGGGCACTATTAGCGTGGTCCAGTATCCACAGCATGATGAAAAAATGGAGAGTAGTGATGAATCCACTGAAAGCCGGTGATTTGGCACCGAAATTTAGCTTGCCCGATCAGGATGGCGAACAAGTAAATTTAACCGACTTCCAGGGACAGCGCGTTCTGGTGTATTTCTACCCGAAAGCGATGACGCCAGGTTGCACCGTACAGGCGTGCGGCCTGCGTGACAGCATGGACGAGCTGAAAAAGGCGGGCGTGGAAGTTCTCGGCGTCAGCACCGATAAGCCAGAGAAACTGTCACGATTTGTTGAGAAAGAGCTCCTGAACTTCACCCTGCTTTCGGATGAAGATCACCAGGTTTGCGAGCAGTTTGGTATCTGGGGCGAGAAGACCTTTATGGGCAAAACCTATGACGGTATCCACCGCATCAGCTTCCTGATTGGTACCGACGGTAAAGTTGAAAAAGTGTTTGATGACTTCAAAACCAGTAACCACCACGATATCGTGATGGATTACCTGAAGTCAGCCTGATGCTGTAGCGGGCGGGGCCGCCTCCGCCCGTTATGAAAGGTCTTAAATTTATTTATAAAATCCCTTTTATAACCTGTTGATTACTTCAGTCGCTTTTTCTCTGCATGCAGCTCATCCGGCCAGGCATGCACCACCGCCTTGATCAGAGTTGCCAGTGGGATAGCGAAAAACACCCCCCAGAATCCCCACAGGCCGCCGAAAATAACCACCGACAGGATAATCACCAGCGGATGAAGGTTTACTGCTTCTGAGAACAGCACCGGCACCAGAATATTGCCGTCCAGCCCCTGAATAATCAGGTAGACGATAATCATCGTCCAGAAATCACCGCCGAATCCCCACTGCGCCAGACCCACGCCCACCACCGGAATGGTCACGGCCAGCGCACCAACGTAAGGGATCAGCACCGAGAAGCCAACCAGCACCGCCAGCAGCAGCGCGTAGTTCATGCCAATAGCCAGGAAGCCAATCCACGTGGCGATGCCCACCACAATCATCTCCAGCACCTTGCCGCGAATATAGTTCGACACCTGCTGATGCATCTCTTCCCATACCTGCCCTGCCAGCCCGCGATTACGCGGCAGCAGGCGGCTGATAGCGGCCAGCATCTGCTCTTTATCCTTGAGCAGGAAAAACACCATCAGCGGCACCAGCACCAGATAGATCGCCAGCGTCATCAGACCAACCAGCGAGGCCAGAGAGTATTTCACCAGTTGATCACCCAACCCGCTCAGGCGGCTGCGCAGGTTATCCACCACGATATCGACAATACCCACGTCCATCAGCGTCGGGAAACGCTCCGGCAGACGGGTGGCAAAGCGGTACAGCCCGGTGAGCATCGAAGGCAGCTCATGGACCAGATTGATGCCTTGCTGCCAGGCGACCGGTGCCACCACTAACACCAGCAGCAACAACAGCGTGGCGAACAGGGCCAGGATGATGCTGGTTGCCCAGGTGCGCGAGCAGCCAAGACGTTCCAGACGCACTGTCGGCCACTCCAGCAGGTAAGCAACCACCAGCGCCACCAGTAACGGAGCAAGCAAGCCATTAAAGAAGAACAGAATGCAGAAGGCGGCAAGCAGGATCGCCAGCAGCGCAATCACCTGAGGATCGCTGAATCGGCGGCGATACCACTGTAATAAAAGGTCCAGCATGGAAGAGATCCTGGCTTACTGAAGAAGGGGGAAGAGTGTACCTGAAAGCGCGGTGGGATGTCGCGCGACTGACCGGCTGCACCGAAGCACAGCCGGTCCGGCGTTAACCCTGATGACGCTGAAGTTCCAGCGCGGCAGACTCCTGCTGCTGAGCGGTGACCACGCGGTTACGACCGGCATTTTTTGCCTGATACAGCGCATCATCGGCCTGCTTAAACGTCCGCTCTATCGGCATCTCATCAGCTTTCCAGAAGGCGACCCCAACAGAAATGGAAATATTTCCGACGGAAGGCAGCGGCAGTGATTCGATTTTCTTCCGCACCCGCTCGGCAATCACCACAGCAATATCGCGCTCGGCACCCGGCAGGATCATCAGAAACTCTTCGCCACCGTTGCGGCACACCACGTCAGTCTGCCGCGAGCTCTTTTCCAGCTGCTGCGCCACGCTCTGGATCACATGGTCACCCACATCGTGGCCCCAGGTATCATTGACCTTTTTAAAGTGATCGATATCCAACGCCAGCACCTCAAACTTCAGGCGGCCGATTTTATCCTGCAGCAACCCGATACCAGCCAGCAACGCCCGTTTGATCTGCGCGGCCTCATAGTACCAGGAGCGGATGCCGTTAATCTCTTTCGACACGCCCTGCGCATCCATCTGGCTGGCCTTTCGTGCCAGCTGCCACAGCGGCAGAGCGATAAGCCGGGCCAGTATCCAGGCGATAATCAGCGTCAGCACCGCAAACGGCACCGAATGCTGCAACACCTTCAGCAGCAGGCTGCTGAGCGGGGCCAGCGTGGTCTGGGTCGGCTTCAGCGCCACAATCGTCCAGCCCGCTGTAGGCACCATGGCATAACCGGCCAGCATCGGCTCACCACTCTCTTTGGTCACCTCAAGAAAACCATTGCTGCTTTTCTTCTTCAGATCGTCACCCACCAGTTGGGGGATTTTCTGCCCAATCAGCTTGTTGTTCTGGTGATAGAGCACGCGGTTATCTTCATCCACCACGTACAGTGACGAGCCATCCCGGTAGAATTGCTCGCCCAGCAGCTCGTTAAGAATGCTTTTCTTCTTCAGGTAAATTGTACCGCCGACAAAGCCAAGATAGCTGCCGGTGGGTGACCAGACAGGATAAGAGACAAAAACCATCAGGTTATTGGCTGCCGAAATGCCCGGTTTGCCAATCAGCGGCTTTTTCTCCGCCAGCGCCTGCTGCGTGGTAGCGGTGGTCAGATGCATGCCTTTCAGCATCAGGGACTCAGGGGAGATCGCTTTCACCCAGCCATTGGCATCCACAATCACCACTGAGTTAAAGCTGTTGGTTTGCTGGCGCAAACGCTCCACTTCGCTCTGCATCACCGCATCATTATCCATGCCTTTCCCCAGCTCTTTAGCGCTGTAGGCAAGCTGCGACTGCGCCAGCTGAAAGAACATCTCAGTGGTCGAGGCGAGTTTAGTAGCGTAAACGCGATTGGATTCAAGCGTATTATTGATCAGCACATCACGCTGCACCCGCCAGGTGGCGTACAGCGAGTTGGCCAGCGTAATGACGATGCTGGCCACGGCTAACAATGTAATGAGCGTGCGCAAGTCCGTTTTGGGGAGACTAAGCCTCAACATGGACTCACCTCAGCAAGATGTTTCATAATATAGCGCCTTATTATTTTATGTGCGCATTTGTCTTAAGTGCGTGTTATGCCCTGGTAAAGCACCATACCAATTGTACACCTCTTGTCCATTTTGGAAATAATCGAAAGCTCTTTAAACCAGCAATAATCGGAATTAATCGATGAGACCGTTCTCATTATAGAATGGATAGGGTCCTGCAAAGGTGTCAACCACGCACTGATGGGTCACCACTCCCTGCTCAGCCGTCCAGTGGTGCAGTAAAAAGCCCGCCGGTTCCAGGCAAAAATTCGCCGGGCCATCATCGCTCAAATCGAATGCCACCTGATGAGAACCGCCTGGCGCGCTGCATGCCAGCGTTCCGGCAAATCTGACCTGCATGCTGCGATGTACATGGCCACACAATACGCGCTCAACCTGCGGATGAAGCCCAATCACTTCGGCCAGCGCCTGAGGATTGACCAGCCGCTGACGGTCCATATGACCAATACCGCTGATGAACGGGGGATGGTGAAGCATCACCAGCGTTGGGCGCAAAGGCTCCGTACGCAGGCGCTCTGACAGCCAGCACAGACGCTCTTCGCACAGCTCCCCCTGTGGCTGCTGCGGCACTGTGGAGTCCAGCGCCAGCAGCCTCAGCGGGCCACACTCGCCTTCCCACTGGATAAATTCCTGGAGCTGGAAAAGATAGGGTTGATCGGTAAAAACCTTACGCAGCATCTGCCGATCGTCGTGGTTACCCGCCATCAGCCAGAAAGGAATTTCCAGAGCCTGCAGCGCCTCTTTCAGCGTCTGATACTCGTCTTCATTGCCGAAGTCCACCAGGTCACCGGTGATCACCACCGTATCGGGACGAGGCTGGAGGGCATTTAAGCGGGCAATAATTTTACGCAGCGCACCAAGCGTGTCCACTTTGCGGTAGGAGAGTTTCCCGTGGGCTTTAATATGCAGGTCGCTAATCTGGGCGACCAGAACCGGTTGCTGAATCGACATTCTGTTTCCTGTACTAAACATTAAAAGTTCATCACCACGTTATCACTGACCATCACACCCACCTGCTGCCCCGTCATCCACTGCTCACGGGCAGAACGTTCAACCTGGATGGGTTTATCCATGCCAATATCAATAAACAACCGCTGACTGGCACCGAGAAATAATGTCTCAACAATGCGTCCACCGCGCTGCCCCGCAATGAACTCTCCTAGCTGAATATCTTCCGGGCGGCAATAGCGAGCCGGAGAGTCTGATCGGGTTTCGCTGATACAGTTGATCGCGCCGACAAAATCCGCCACAAAGCGTGTGGCAGGATGCTGGTAGATTTCCTGCGGAGTACCGATCTGCGCTATCCGCCCACGTTCCAGCACGGCGATTCGATCGCCCAGCGCCATCGCTTCCTGCTGATCGTGGGTGACATAAACCGCGGTCATGCTCAGCTTACGCAGCAGGTGGCCGATGTCTTCCCGCAGACGCACGCGCAGCTTGACGTCCAGCGCCGCCAGTGGCTCATCAAAAAGCAGGACTTCAGGCCGGGCCGCCAGGGCGCGCGCCAGCGAAACACGCTGCTTCTGGCCGCCGGATAATGCCTGAACAGGGCGCGTGGCAAACGGCAGCAAATCGACCATTACCAGCATTTCGTCCACCCGCTCGCGGATTTCGGCTTTTGGCACGCCCTGAATGCGCAGACCGTAGCCAACGTTTTCAGCCACGTTCATATTCGGGAATAGCGCGTAGTTCTGGAACACCATGCCGACGTTGCGTTTCTCAATCGGCAACGCCGTGACATTGCTGTCGCCGAACCACACTTCCCCCCCCGCGTCCGGGGATTCCAGTCCGCTGATAATGCGCAGGGTGGTGGTTTTGCCACAGCCCGACGGCCCCAGCAGGACCAGCGTTTCACCGGCCACAATGTCCAGATCCAGAGGATGCAGGGCCGTGGCCCCGCCAGCAAAAGTGCGTGAGCACTGACGTAAATGAATACTCAGAGAGTCTGCCATCAGACCGTCTCCTTAACAGGTAAAGCCTGCGCCACGGCACGGCGTTGCACCAGTTGGGTCAGCCAGCTCAGTGCCAGCAGCAGCGGCAGAATAATAGCCAGGAAAATCAGCGTATATGCGGAGCCCACTTCCAGCCGCATCGAGGCGTAGCTGTCAGCCAGCCCCACCGGCAGGGTTTTGGTCAGCGGCGTGTGCAGCATCCAGGTAATGTTGAATTCACCGATCGACAGCGTCAGCACCATAAACGCCCCGGCGAGGATCCCGTTGCGGCAGTTGGGCACAATAACGGTAAAGAAGCGCCGCCAGAAACCGGCCCCCAGACTGGCTGCCGCCTCTTCCAGCTGCAACAGCTGGCTGGTGCGCATCACCGCCAGCACCGGCCGCACCATAAACGGCAGGGTGAACAGCACATGCCCGATCAGAATAAACAGCCAGCTGTCACGCAGGCCGTGAAAGCCGCCATAAATCAGGATCAGCCCCAGTGCGGTAGCCAGCCCCGGTAACGCCACCGGCAGCAGCAGGAACTCTTCAAGACGGCTGGCCCAGCGGGACGGGGTTTTCAGTAATCCCCAGGCGGCAGGCACCCCCAGCACCAGCACGCAGGCCACGCAGTTGAGGGCAATCAGCAGCGACAGCCAGATGGTGCCGGCATACATCTGCCAGACTTCAACCACCCAGCGCAGGGTCAGGCCGCTTTTCAGGCCAATAAAGTAGTTTTCAGTTACGCCAGCCAGCAGCGAAAGCACGATCGGCACGACCATAAACAGGCACAGGCAGAGGGTGAAAATCAGCTGCAGCCAGAACAGACCGGATCGTTTCATCACGCGCCCCCCTTATGTTCACCGGCCAGCCAGCGTGCCAGCACCAGAGCCAGCCATGCCACACCGCCCATCGCCACCGAAAGCGCAGCAGCAGTGGCGAAATTGGCATAGTTGGTAAATTCACCGTAAATCGTCAGCGGCAACACCTTCAGGTCTGTGCCAAGGGTAAAAGCGGTTCCAAACGCGCCCATACTGGTGGCGAAGCAGATGGCACCGCTGGAAAACAGCGCGGGAGAAATACCCGGCACAATCACGTCCCAGACCACGCGCCACTGGCTGGCCCCCAGCGACCGGGCGGCTTCCTCCAGTGAGGCATCCAGTTTTTCGCAGGCAGCCACCAGCGTCATCACCACGCGAGGGATGGAAAAATAGAGGTATCCGACAAACAGACCAGTCAATGAATAGGCAAACATCCAGCGTTCATCAAACAGCGCCAGGCCGATTTGCGCCAGCAGCCCCTGACGCCCGGCCAGCATCACCACCAGAAACCCCACCACCACGCCGGGAAAAGCCAGCGGGAAAGTCAGCACTGCCAGCAGCAACGAACGTCCTGCAAATTGATGGCGGGCGAGAAAACAGCCGACGATGGCGCAAATCGCTACCGCCAGCAGAGAAACCAGCAGAGAAAGCAACACGGTGACGCCGAGGCTCTGCAGATACTGCGCCTGGGTCAGGATCGTCCAGTAAGCATTCACGCGGGTGCTGTTATCCGGCTGCGTGCCCATCATCACCAGCGTGGCGAAAGGCAGAAGCCAGAAGGCGGCAAAAAATACCAGCGCCGGAACCAGCATCCACTGCACCTTAGCCTTGCGTGACAGCAGGACGAAACGCGCCCCAGTAACGGGGCGCGTATCGGTGCGGATTGACGGCACGGACATTACTGGATCTCACTCAGATATTTAGCGGAGAAAGCCTTCTGCACATCGGCCATCTGCTGATAATCCACGGTCTTCGCACGGGCATAATCACTGTCTGGCAGGAAACGTTTCTTCGCTTCAACCGACATGGCGCTGGTGCGCACCGGACGCAGATAAGCATCGGCCCAGATTGCCTGGCCTTTGTCGGACAGCACATAGTCGATCACTTTTTTGCCGTTATCACCATGAGGTGCATTCTTCACCAGGCTGATTACGTAAGGCACGGTGATGGTGCCCTCTTTCGGGATCACGAAGGCAACGTTGACATGATCTTTATACTTTGCACGGTAAGCGTTGAAGTCGTAGTCCAGCAAGATTGGGATCTCGCCGGACAGCAGGCGTGCATAAGCAGTCTGTTTTGGCACGACAGGTTTGTTGGCCGACAGCTTTTTGAAATACGCCAGGCCCGGACCAAAATCCTGTAATGTCCCGCCCATCGCCAGGTTAGCCGCCACAGCGCCAACATAGCCGACAAAGGCGCTGGATGGGTCGAGGAAGCCGATCATTCCTTTGTATTCCGGCTTCAGCAGGTCATTCCACGACTGCGGAACGGGCAGGCCAACCAGCGCATAAACATTGACCATAAAGCCCATGGTGCCGGAGTGCAGCGCCACCCATTTGCCGTCCGGATCTTTCATTCCGGCAGGAATATCATTCCATTCAGTCGGTTTGTAATCCGCTACCACGCCAGATTTCGCTGCCTGAATACCAAACGTGACGCCAAGATAGGCTACGTCCGCAACAGGATTGGCTTTTTCCGCCACCATCTGTGCCAGAGCCTGGCCAGAGTTTTTATTATCCTGCGGAACGTTGATGCCGGTGTCTTTGGCAATAGCTTTCAGCTGAGTGCCCCAGTCGGCCCACTCTGGCGGGCAGTTATAGCAGATGGCATCAGCAGCCGAGGCCAGTTGACTGACCAGCGCGGTGCCAGCCAGCAGCGCGGCGGCGGCTATTTTGGTGAACTGTTTACGCTGTAACATAAGTTTTCCCGGATGTTGGTGTAATGGTGTCATAAAGGTGTTGGCTAAAGCAGACCAGGAGGTGGCGCGATGCTATCACCGACGCGCAGCTGCACCGGCAGCGGCGAGGCGGAAAGCGGCGTCTTTCCGACAATTAATGCCAGAAGGTGACTCACCGCACGGGTTCCCATGTTCTGTAAAGGTTGCACTACTGAAGTCAGCGACGGATAAACCAGCCGCCCAAGGTCGATGCCGTCGAAGCCGACGATGGAAATCTGCTGCGGCACGCGGTAGCCCGCGCGCATCATTTCACCCATCATGCTGATCGCCAGCAGATCATTGGTACAAAGCAGAGCGGTCATCGCCTGAGGCCCCATTAATACGGGTTCAAGCGTCTGTAAATCGGAACGGGTATGGCTGGGCATCTCAAGCACGGGGGTCGGGCTTAAACCTGCGTCGGTCATCGCATCGCAGTAGCCAAGATAGCGCTGACGGGCACGGTCAGATTGCAACATTGACCCGGCAATCATCCCGATATTCCGGTGCCCAAGCGCCAGCAGATGCGCGGTGGCCTGACGCACGGCTTCACGGTTATCGACGCAAACTGAAGGCACGTTGAGCGTCTGGGGAGCGTTATGTACCAGCCCTACCGGCACAGCTTCCTGTTGCAGACTCGCCAGCACTTCGCTGTTGTCTGCATCCGCCACCGTCAGCACCAGGCCATCAACGCGCTGGCGCAGAATGTTTTCCACAATCTAGGCTTCACGCTGCGGCTGATAATCGCTGGTGGCAATCAGCAACGAGTAGCCCTGCTGTTGTGCGGCCACTTCCATCGCCTGCAGCTGTTCGGCGAAAACCGGATTGCTCAGAGAAGGCAACAGCACGCCGAGCGTGCGGGAGGATTGCGTACGCAACTGACGGGCGATCAGGTTGGGACGAAACCCCAGTTGTTCAGAAGCGGCAAAAATTTTAAGGCGGGTTTCCTCACGAACCAGCTCAGACGAAGAAAATGCCCTTGCGGCGGTTGCCCGCGAAACGCCTGCCAGTTTTGCCACCCGAAGTAAATCTGTCATTCGCTCACCATTGCCCTGAGATCGATCTCATGGCGAGAAAACTAGCAGCGCTGTATGACAGAAAAATGAAGGATAAAAAGCGGCGTGTGACACGCCGGCCCGGGCTACATCGGCATCAGCACGTAGCCCTGCTGCTGCAGCGTGGTAACGATAGTGAGGTTCGACAGCGCATGAGTGACATTATTATCCACCCAGTCAAAGGGATAGTTATGCCCGGCCACGGCCTGGTCACAGACCGAAACGATAATCCCGGCCTGTTTCAGCCGGGCGATCAGGGGCAGGTTAGGATTATCGACTCCAAATTTCTCATGATAGTGCTGATTATCCAGCACTACCGGCGTGGCTGAACCGGCAATGGCAACCACAAATTTCAAGTTTTGCAGTGGAACACCCGCAGCAACATACAGATTCACCGTGCGCGCCACGTGATCCAGTTCGCTGTTCACTGACTGTTTTGGCTGATGCCCGTTCTGAATCTGGAAGACAACCTTGTAATGCTGGCTGCTGTCCGGGCGGAAGGCTGCCATCGGGCGATCGTGAATTTTACCATAACCTTCAATGGTCGGCGTTTGCCAGAATCCTTTCGGTGGTATGGGTTTGCTGGAAACCAGATCGGTGGCTGTCTGGTAAATGGCGGGGGCTTTAACGGTAAGGATGCTGACTACGGCTGCGATGACGGCTGTTTGTAGCGTCTGGCGCATCAGGCTTTTCTCCTTTTCGGCGGGTCAACGACCCGCCTGGTCTGCAGGAACACAATGTGGTTTACATTGCGAGGAAAGCGTACCCCTGGTTCTCCAGCGTGGAAACGGTGGTCGGGCTGGACAACGCATGGGTCACTGATTTATCAATCCAGTCATGCTGGAAGTGATGGAAGGCCACGGACTGATCGCATACCGAAACGTCGACGCCTTTTGAGCGTAATTCGCTAATAAGTTTGAGGTTCGGGTTATCCATGCCGAACATCTTGTTATATTGCTCGTTATTCAGCATAGCCGGGGTTCCGTCGCCGGTCACCGATACGACAAATTTGAGCTGGTCGACCGGCACGCCTGATGCCACGTATAAATTCACCACCCTGGCCACACGTTCCAGGCCCAGATTAGGATCGTTCGGACCATTTTCCGCTTTGGTAATTTGGAAGATGATTTTATTACTGTCGCCGACGGCAGGTTTATAGGCAGCATCAGATTCGTAATGGATTTTGCCATATCCTGCAATCGCCGGAGTTGACCAGAATCCTTCAGGGTCGGTGGGTTGAGTACCGAAATGCTCATTGAACTTATCCGCTATTTCGGGGGCTTTTGAAAAGCTGGCTCCGACAAAACCCGCCACAACGGCGATTAAGACATAGGATACAACTGGGCGCATAGGATGCTCTCCGCAACTGGACTACAGGTCAGACGACAAAGGGATCGGAATACCGTCAGGTTCAACCAACGACAGGAGATCTATAACATAGCCGGACCGGAATGTTACGCTACCAAAACCGGGTAAGAGGGCAATTTATACAGCAGGGTAATTATTAATAATTCGCTCTATCCAGCCAAACCGAAGGATTATCGGAAAATGCAAAAAAATAAGATCCAATAATTAATAGACACCATTGCATTCCACGTAATAAATTACGGTCCGAATTTATTGTTACCCCCGTTCGAAATCACTTTACCTCTCAAGTTTTAACTTAATCCGTGCTTGTATAATTTGGCACTAAAATAAATATGCTCCCACTCTGAAAATATAAATAATGTTATTTTACCGCTGGTGGACAACCGACTCTTACCGGCAATTTTTCAGAGTAAACCTAATCAAATTCCATGCCACATTCAGATTTATTGAATAAATTTACCTAACTTTAATGAGTTCTTCGGGCTGTTACGAATAATAAAAGGGTTTTCTCTGCCCGGATCGGCACCGGCAGTTCACACCAGTCTGTCATCCATGATGAACAAGTCGCCGCGTGATTATTCAATTTTTTTCTGCGATTTTTGACATCAGATAACATTATGCTGCATTTTATCGCATCCTCACCCGTTTCCTTCCGCTACACCTGTGGTTAAGATAACCTGCAAAACTTGCAGCCCGGGAAGGCTGGCCTGATTGCCTGGCGGCAACCGGTCAAACGAGGACATCATCAGAATGGGATTCAGCATGATTAACCGAGTGAAAAAATGTGCACTGGCCTCACTGGTTGCAGCAGCAGTGGCCACTTCTTTCGCGGCAACTGCAGACGTCAGTGACAGCCTGCCCGATATCGGGACCACGGCGGGTAACACCCTCTCCATTAATCAGGAAATGCAGATGGGTGACTTCTATGTCCGCCAGCTGCGCGGCAGTGCCCCACTGATTAACGACCCATTGCTGAACGACTACATCAACCAGCTCGGCCAGAGGCTGGTCGCTCATGCCTGGTCGGTGAAAACGCCCTTCCACTTCTTTCTGATTAGCAACGATGAGATCAACGCCTTCGCCTTCTTTGGCGGTAACGTGGTGCTGCACTCCGCGCTTTTCCGCTATACCGACAATGAGAGCCAGCTAGCCTCAGTCATGGCGCACGAAATTTCCCACGTCACCCAGCGCCATCTGGCGCGTGCCATGGAAGAACAGCAGCGTAATGCGCCGCTGACCTGGGTCGGTGCGCTGGGTTCAATCCTCCTGGCGATGGCAAACCCGCAGGCCGGGATGGCGGCCCTGAGCGGCACGCTGGCCGGAACGCAACAGGGTGTGATCAGCTTCACCCAGCAAAACGAGCAGGAAGCTGACCGTATCGGCATCCAGGTGCTGCAACGCGCCGGATTTGATCCCGAAGCCATGCCAAATTTTCTGCAGAAGCTGGCCGATCAGTCGCGCTTCGCCTCTAAACCGCCGGAAATGCTGCTGACTCACCCACTGCCGGACAGCCGTCTGTCAGACGCCCGTAACCGGGCAAATCAGATGAAGCCGGTGGTGGTGCAGTCCTCGCAGGATTACTACATGGCAAAAGTGCGCGCACTGGGCATGTACGCCACCGGGCAGAATCAACTGACCGATGACCTGCTGGATACGCTGAACAAAGGCAATACCCGCGAACAGGCCGCCGCGCAGTACGGTAAAGCGGTGCAGTTCCTGCAGGCAAAGAGCTTTGAGAATGCGAAAAAAATCATTGCCCCGCTGCTGGAAAAACAGCCTGCTAACGTCTGGTATCTGGATATCATGACCGATATCGATATCGGGCTGAAGCAACCCCAGCAGGCAATCACCCTGCTGCAGAGTGCCAAAGGGGCCAGCGCCAGCCCGGTGGTTCAACTCAACCTGGCTAACGCCTATGTTGAAGCGAAGCAACCGGCCAATGCCAGTAAGATCCTCTATCGCTACACCTGGGCGCACAAAGACGATCCTAACGGCTGGGATCTACTGGCGCAGGCCTCTGCCGCTCAGGGCCTGACCGATGAAGAGCAGGCTGCCCGGGCGGAAAGCCTGGCGCTAAACGGCCAGCTCGATCAGGCGATCAGGAGCCTGAGCAGTGCCAGCGCCTCCGTGCCGCTGGGCAGCCTGAAGCAGGCCCGCTACGATGCCAGAATTGACCAGCTGCGCCAGCTGCAGCAGCGTTTCCGCCAGTATCAGAAATCATAAAAGGGATGATTATGTCCGACGTGCAGATTTACCATAACCCTCGCTGTTCCAAAAGCCGTGAAACGCTGTCGCTGCTGGAGGAGAAAGACATCAATCCGGAAGTGGTGCTGTATCTGGAAACGCCACCAGATGTCGCCACCTTAAAAGCACTGCTTAAACAGCTGGGTTTCAGTTCTGCCCGCCAGCTGATGCGTAATAAAGAAGAGAGTTATAAAGAGTTAAAGCTGGCGGATAAGTCGCTAAGTGAAGAGCAACTGCTGCAGGCAATGGTGAAAAACCCGAAACTGATTGAGCGCCCGATTGTGCTTGCTCACGGCAAAGCGCGGCTGGGCCGTCCGCCGGAGCAGGTGCTGGAGATTTTGTAGCCAGGGCTAAATGACGGGTGGTATTTGCATAAACCGGAGGAGGAAATTTATTCGACCCGACGATTTACAGGGGCGGAAGAAGGTATCAGAGATCGAGAGCTTCTTTCACAAAGGGGATCGTCAGCTTACGCTGGGCGCTGATCGACGCCCGGTCCAGCTTGTCCAGCGTCACAAACAGCGTGCGCATCTCACGATCGAGGCGCTTGAGCAGAAACCGCCCTACATCTTCCGGCAGCTCAAACCCCCGCAGCCTGGCCCGCAGCTGCAATGCCTGCAGTTTATCGTCATCCGACAGAGGTTGCAGGCGATAGATTTGCCCCCAGTCAAGGCGTGAGGCAAGGTCAGGTAATTTCAGATTGAGCTGGCGGGGTGGACGATCGCCGGTGATCAGCAGACGGGTTCTGCCGGTTTCAAGAATGCGGTTATAGAGATCGAAGATCGCCATTTCCCAGGGGTCATCTCCGGCGATGCATTCAATATTGTCGATACAGATCAGCGCCAGCTGCTCCATACCGTCCAGCACTTCCGGAACAAACCAGGTCCGCTTATCCAGCGGCACGTACCCCACCGCTTCTCCGCGGGCTGAAAGTTCCGCACAGGCAGCATGCAGCAAATGACTGCGTCCGCCACCTTCACGAGACCAGAAATAGAGATAGCTGCCGTGCTCCTGCTGCAACGCACTTTGCAGCGCGGCAATCAGCGACGGATTTTCCCCCGGCCAGAAGCTGGCGAAGGTTTCGTCATCGGGCAGATACAGTGGCAATGACAGCTGTGCCGGTGTGTTCAGAAGCACCTCAGTGTTGATCGGGCAAAATCCGGCGCAAGTTTATCACAACTTGATGAAGATAATGAAACGGGCGACCGCAGCCGCCCGTGAACTTAAACGTGGTCGCGATCCTGCGGATCGAGCACCACTTCTTCCGGCCGGATCAGGCTGATAACTTTGAAGATCAGGCTCAGGCAGATGCCGACAATTGTCGCCAGCGCCATACCTTTCAGCTCGGCGGCACCGATATGCACTGTAGCACCGCTGACGCCGATAATCAGGATCACCGAGGTCAGGATCAGGTTCTGCGCCTTGTTGTAATCCACTTTCGATTCAATCAGCACCCGGATCCCCGAAGCACCGATTACCCCGTACAGCAGCAGCGACACGCCGCCCATCACCGGAACCGGCACCGCCTGAATAGCCGCCGCCAGTTTGCCCACGCAGGAGAGCAGGATAGCCAGAATCGCTGCGCCGCCAATTACCCAGGTGCTGTAAACACGGGTAATTGCCATTACGCCGATGTTCTCGCCGTAGGTGGTGTTAGGCGTGGATCCAAAGAAGCCGGAAATCACCGTCGAAATACCGTTGGCAAACATCGAGCGATGCAGTCCCGGATCTTTCAGCAGGTCTTTTTTAACGATATTCGCGGTCACCACCAGATGCCCGACGTGCTCGGCAATCACCACCAGCGCGGCTGGGAGGATGGTCAGCATCGCGTACCACTCGAAACGCGGCGTGTAGAAGGTTGGCAGTGCAAACCACGGCGCAGCTTCCACCGTCGACCAGTTAACGATACCCATAAAGTAAGAGAGCGCGTAACCAACCAGCACGCCAATCAGAATCGGGATGATCGCCATAAAGCCGCGGAACAGCACTGAACCAAACACCGTCACGGCCAGTGTGACCATCGAAATGATGATCGTTTTACTGTCAACTGACGCGCCGTTAGCAGGCAGCAGACCGGCCATATTGGCCGCCACTCCTGCCAGCTCCAGCCCGATAACCGCCACGATGGCCCCCATCGCCGCCGGAGGGAACATCACGTCCAGCCAGCCGGTACCGGCTTTTTTAACAATCAGCGCGACCAGACAGAACAGCACGCCGCAGAGGATAAAACCGCCCAGCGCCACTTCATAACCCAGCGGCAACAACAGCAGCACAGGAGAAATAAACGCAAAGCTGGAGCCAAGATAGGCCGGGATTTTGCCCTTACAGATAAACAGATACAGCAGAGTGCCGACGCCGTTGAACAGCAGCACAGTGGCCGGGTTGATGTGGAACAGGATCGGAACCAGCACCGTTGCACCAAACATGGCAAATAAATGCTGGAAGCTGAGTGGAATAGTTTGCAGCAGCGGTGGCCGCTCGCTAACGCCGATAGCGCGACGTGTCATAATGTTTACCCTTTAGTTTTACCAAAAAAAGCCGACTCTCTGGTCGGCTTGAACATCTTTTATTTAGTCCCAAATATCTTGTCGCCTGCGTCGCCCAGGCCCGGGATGATATACCCTTTCTCGTTCAGCCCCTGATCGACTGACGCGGTATACAGCTCCACATCCGGATGCGCTTTTGCAAGCGAAGCAATGCCTTCCGGGGCCGCCACCAGCACCAGCACTTTAATGCTGGTACAACCGGCTTTCTTCAGCAGGTCGATAGTGGCAATCATCGAGCCACCGGTCGCCAGCATTGGATCAACCACCAGCGCCATGCGCTCTTCGATGTTGGACACCAGCTTCTGGAAGTAGGGAACCGGCTCCAGCGTCTCTTCATCACGGTAGACACCCACCACGCTGATACGCGCGCTCGGAACGTTTTCCAGCACGCCTTCCATCATGCCCAGTCCTGCACGCAGGATCGGCACGACGGTAATCTTTTTGCCTTTAATCTGCTCGATTTCCACCGGGCCGTTCCAGCCTTCAATGGTGACAGTTTCCGTCGCCAAATCCGAGGTGGCTTCATAAGTCAGCAAACTTCCCACTTCTGAAGCGAGTTCACGAAAGCGCTTGGTGCTTACGTCATGTTCACGCATCAGGCCCAGTTTATGTTTGACCAGCGGGTGTTTGACTTCCACGATCTTCATTGTTGTACTCCCGGAGTGTTAAGCTGCAAAAAAAAATCGCGAGATTATAGCGCCATTTGATCGCTCTGCCCTACCACTTAATACAACTCCTGACGAATCCCCTGCATTATGACAAGAATTGGCTAAAATTCAGCTATCCGCAATGTGGCAGAAGAAGGCACTCGCAAACGTTTGCCTGCGCTGTTAGAATTGCCGCGCTTTATTTTCCATACCACCACAACCGCATAACCGCGTGGGGATTTCGCAGTGACCGACAAAACCTCTCTCAGCTATAAAGACGCCGGCGTAGATATCGATGCTGGTAATGCTTTAGTCGATCGTATCAAAGGCGTAGTGAAAAAGACTCGTCGCCCGGAAGTGATGGGTGGACTGGGCGGTTTCGGTGCTCTTTGTGCGCTGCCGCAAAAATACCGTGAGCCCGTACTGGTTTCCGGCACTGACGGCGTCGGCACCAAGCTGCGTCTGGCGATGGATCTGAAACGCCACGATACCATTGGTATCGATCTGGTCGCGATGTGCGTGAATGATTTGGTGGTACAGGGTGCCGAGCCGTTGTTCTTCCTCGACTACTATGCCACCGGCAAACTGGACGTGGATACCGCGGCCAGCGTGATCACCGGTATCGCGGAAGGCTGCTCTCAGTCTGGCTGTGCGCTGGTCGGTGGGGAAACTGCCGAGATGCCAGGCATGTACCACGGAGAAGATTATGACGTGGCGGGCTTCTGCGTCGGCGTGGTGGAAAAATCAGAAATTATCGACGGCAGCAAAGTGCAGGATGGTGATGTGCTGATCGCGCTGGGTTCCAGCGGTCCACACTCCAATGGCTACTCGCTGGTCCGCAAAATTCTGGAAGTCAGCAAAACTGACCCGGAAGCGACCCAGCTGGAAGGCAAATCGCTTGCCGACCACCTGCTGGCCCCAACCCGCATCTATGTGAAGAATATTCTCAGCCTGATCGAACAGGTTGACGTTCACGCTATCGCTCATCTGACCGGCGGCGGCTTCTGGGAAAACATTCCGCGCGTGCTGCCAGACAACACCCAGGCAGTGTTGGAAGAGTCAAGCTGGCAGTGGCCTGCGGTATTTGGCTGGATGCAGGAAGCGGGCAACGTCAGCCGCTTTGAAATGTATCGTACCTTTAACTGCGGCGTCGGTATGGTCATTGCCCTGAGCGCCAGCGAAGCAGACAAAGCGGTGCAGCTGATGACCGAAGCGGGCGAGAAAGCCTGGAAAATCGGCGTGATCAAAGCATCCGATTCTGAAGAGCGTGTGGTCATTAACGCATGAAACGGTTAGTCGTGCTGGTTTCCGGTCAGGGAAGCAACCTTCAGGCAATCCTGGATGCCTGCCAGCAGGGACGGATCAACGGTAGCGTTGCTGCCGTGTTCAGTAACAAGTCAGAAGCCTTCGGACTTGAGCGGGCGCGTGAAGCCGGTGTTCCGGCCCACGCCCTGACTGCCTCGCAGTTTGCCGACCGTGAAGCCTTCGATCGCCAGCTGATGCTGGAAATGGATGCCTACGCCCCCGATCTGGTGGTGCTGGCGGGCTACATGCGTATCCTCAGTCCGGCGTTCGTTCAGCACTATGCTGGCCGGATGCTGAATATCCATCCTTCCCTGCTGCCGAAATATCCCGGTCTGCATACCCACCGTCAGGCGATTGAAAACGGCGATGAAGAACACGGCACCTCCGTGCATTTCGTCACTGAACAGCTGGACGGCGGCCCGGTGATCCTTCAGGCGAAAGTCCCGGTTTTTGCTGATGACACCGTCGATGACGTCACCGCCCGCGTGCAGAATCAGGAACACGCTATCTATCCGTTAGTGGTGAGCTGGTTTGTTGAGGGAAGGCTGGCAATGAAGGATGAAGCGGCCTGGCTGGACGGCGGGAAACTGCCTCCTGAAGGGCATGCTTACGACTGAAGCAAAATAGCTGGCACGGATGCCGCTTTTTGCGTCTTTATGAGCGGCCCCTGTTCCCTGGGCCTGCACCAGCCGCTCCAGCCCCATTGCCCAGCACTCAATACCCAGCCCCAAGCCATCAACACTCAGCACTCAACCAAAGCGCCCGGTAATATAGTCTTCCGTCCGTCGCTGACGTGGGGCAGTAAACAGATCGTCCGTCTCGCCAAACTCCACCACGCTTCCCTGATGCATAAATGCCGTATAGTCCGACACCCGCGCCGCCTGCTGCATATTATGCGTGACCAGAATCAGCGTGAAGTGCTGCTTCAGCGTGGACATCAGCTCTTCAATCACCAGCGTCGAGATCGGATCCAGCGCCGAGGTAGGCTCATCCAGCAGCAAAACTTCCGGTTCGATGGCTATCGCCCGGGCAATCACCAGCCGCTGCTGCTGGCCGCTGGAGAGCATCAGGGCATTCTGCCACAGGTTATCCTTCACTTCCGCCCACAGCGCCGCCGCACGCAGCGCACGCTCAACCGCTTCATCCAGCACGCGACGGTCGCGCACGCCCTGCAACCGCAGGCCGTACACCACATTTTCATAAATAGTCTTGGGAAAAGGATTGGGCCGTTGAAACACCATCCCCACCCTGCGGCGCAACGCGGGGAGATCCTGCGCTGCAGTCAGGATCGACTGCTGATTCAGGTGAATGTCACCCTCAACCCGACAGCCATCAATCAGATCGTTCATACGGTTAAAGCAGCGCAGCAGCGTTGACTTTCCACAGCCTGAAGGACCGATCAGCGCTGTGATGCGATGCCGGGGTACCGCCAGATTAATGTTGTTCAGCGCCTGTTTTGCACCGTACCACAACGAAAGGTTCTCCACCTTCAGTGCGGTTTCCTGCTCGTCGGACATTACCATCCTCTCCGTCATGAATTCATCAGCCTCCGGTAACGCTCGCGCAGCCGATGGCGTAGTGCCATCGCCAGCAGGTTCAACGCCAGAATAATCGTCACCAGCAGCAGCGCCGTGGCAAAGACCAGCGGGCGATCGGCCTGAGTATTTGGACTCTGGAAGGCCAGATCGTAAATCTGAAAGCCAAGGTGCATAAATTTACGGTCAAGGTGCAGATAAGGAAAGACCGCATCCACCGGCAGTTCCGGCACCATTTTCACCACTCCCACCAGCATCAACGGCGCGGTTTCCCCTGCGGCACGGGCTACCGCGAGGATCAGGCCAGTCAGCATTGCCGGAATGGCCAGGGGCAGCGTCACGTGCCACAGCGTTTCTGCCTGAGTGGCACCCAGCGCCAGCGATCCCTGGCGTAACGACTTCGGAATACGCGACAGCCCCTCTTCTGTGGCAACAATCACCACCGGCAATGTCAGCAAAGCCAGAGTCAGCGAGGCCCAAAGCAGGCCCGGCGTGCCAAAAGTCGGGTCCGGCAGAGAGTCAGCAAAAAACAGTTTGTCCAGGCTTCCACCAACCAGCCAGACAAAGAAGCCCAGGCCAAACACGCCATAAACGATGGAGGGCACCCCGGCAAGGTTCACCACCGCAATCCTCACCAGCCGGGTGATCAGGCCGTTACCGGCATATTCATGCAGCCAGATTGCAGCCACAACGCCCAGCGGCATCACCACTACGGACATCAGCAATACCATCAGCACCGTGCCGAAAATGGCCGGGAACACCCCACCATCGCCTGAACTGTCGCCGGGAGAATCACTGACAAAATGCCACAGCTGATGCAGAAAATGCTGCCACTTCTCGCCCGTACTCATGGCGTTGGGATACCAGGCCGCGAGGATCTGACTTAGAGGCAACTGATGCTGCTGGCCCTGAGCATCGCGCAGGATCAGCACGGTGCTTTCACTTTCGCTGTTCAGTCCGGACAGTTGATCTGCCTTGCGGGCAAACTGACGCTGGATCTCAGCACTGTCCGCCTGATGAATGGATTCGGCCTGAGCCGTGTACTGTTTTGACTGTTGCAGCTGCCGCTGCTGAAGCGCCAGTTGCTCCAGCTCGCTGTTCAGCCGGGCCATGCTCACCCGCCGGATGTTGTCCGCCTGTGCCTGACGTTCACGGGTTTGTTTAATGCGCTGCTGCAAAGCCCGCATCATATTGCTGGCAACCAGCGGCTGACCATTTTCCAGCAACCCATCAAACCAGCCATAAGCCATACCGCCGCTGCGGCGTTGCAGGGCAATCACCTCGCCCGGCTGTTCGCGACCGGTAATTTCGCTGCCGATAACGGTATGAAAATCCGCCTCAGAGAAATCACGATTACCGGTTTTAATCAGGTATCTTGTGACGTTTTCCGGCAGGTTAGCGGGCAGCTCAGCTCCACTGGCAGCCAACTGCTGACGGGAAACGGTCTGCTGCTGAGCAATCTCACCCAGCAGCTTTGTTGAACCGACGGGCTGCTGCACGGTAAACAGAGTGACCGGCTGCGGCCAGAAGTAGCGCAGCCCCTGCCAGCCCAATAGCGCAATCAACAGCAGAAAAGCCAGCAAGCTGACAGCCACGGCTCCGGCAGTCAGCCAGCGCCAGCGATCGTTGTTCCTGACGGCATTCATCCCTGAACCTCCTGCTGCCCGTATCGCTGCCGCAGACGCTGGCGGACCAGCTCGGCCAGCGTGTTAACCACCAGCGTAAACACCAGCAGCACCAGAGCACTGAGGAACAGGATGCGGTAGTGAGCACTTCCTGCTGCCGCCTCTGGCATCTCAATCGCCACATTGGCAGCCAGGCTTCGCACGCCCTGAAGCAGGCCGCCTTCCGTCACCGGCGTGTTACCGGTCGCCATCAGCACAATCATGGTTTCACCCAGCGCACGGCCAAAACCAATCATTAGCGCGGCAAAAATCCCTGCGGAAGCTCCCGGCAGTACCACGCGAGTGAGCGTTTGCCAGGGCGTGGCACCCAGCGCCAGCGAGCCTTGCCCCAGTGAGGCAGGCACGCTGAAGATGGCATCTTCCGCGAGGGTGAAAATCAACGGCACTAGCGCAAAGCCCATCGCTACCCCGGCGATCAACAGGTTACGCTGCTGATAGCCTCCGCTCAGCCTGTCTGCCAGCCCCTGACCAAACAGGCTGTGTTCCAGCAGCGGGATCAGCCATAAGCTCAGCCCTCCAGCCAGTAGCAAAAGCGGCAGCAGAATCCAGATTTCACGCCCTTCGCCGCACAGCCGCTTGCGCCATTTCAGCGGCAGCTTCAGTGATGCCCAGCCACACAGCAGGAGAGTGGCGGCCAGGATCAGCGGCAGTAAAAGCACGCCAGGCAGCCGATCCGCCAGCTGCGGTGCCAGCCAGAGTCCGGCAATCAGCCCTATCACCACGCTGGGCAGCGCACCCATCATTTCAATCGCGGGTTTGACCCAGCGGCGCAGCCCCGGCGACATAAACCAGGCCGTGTACATCGCGGCAGCCAGCGCCAGTGGCGTGGCAAAAAGCATCGCCAGACCCGCAGCTTTTAGCGTCCCCACCACCACAGGCACCAGGCTGTACTTGCCCTGATAGTCATCGTTGGCGGCAGTGGACTGCCAGACATAGTCTGGCTGAGGGTAGTTTTCATACCAGACTTTTTGCAGCAGATTACGCCAGCTGATATCCGGCCACGGATTTGACAAATTATAATGCTGCCAGCGCCCTGCGCGCTCCACCAGCAGCCCATCGCCGCGCGGTGCAAAGACCGCGTTGAGTACGCCTGGCGCCAACTGGCGGGAAAAAATAACGCTGTCCTGCTTACTGGCAAACAACTTCAGTTCACCGTCAGGGCTGAGGGTGGCAAAGACCCGGCGATGTGCCTCAGTAAACAGTCGGAAATGGGCATCCGCACCGGCAAAATAGCGAATAAATTTCATATGTGGGCCGGTTTCACTGGCGATATCAAACCACTGAGACACGCCTTTATCATCACCAATCAACAGAGAACGCCCGCCACTGAGCAGGGAAATGGAGCGAGGCGGCTGCGATAATGTATGAGTATCACGCAGGACCAGACCGTTGCTGGTCAGACGCCACACCCGCAGAATATTGCCGGAAAGACCGAACAACAGGCGACCATCCGGGGCCAGTAGCAGCTGGCTGAGATCCTTTACTGGCAGGCTAAGGCTGAGAGTCGGTTGTCCGTGCTGCAGCCGTGAAACCGTCACCTGCAAAGCGCTGGCCTGCGCAACCAGCCAGTTATCCTCATCCGGATGGGCCAGGCTGACCAGCTTCGCGGCGGGATCAGAAACCGTCAGCGGCCGATCGCCAAGCGGAAACTTCCAGCGCGGCTCTTTACCCGTCTGGCTGAAATCCGCGGTCACCAGCACCAGCCCGGCAGCGCTTTTCAGCAACACGCTGCTATTATCTGATGTGGAGTAAGCGCTGACTTCCCCATGCGCCAGGGGGAAAGGAGCAGAAGGCGGCTGCGCGTCCAGCGGAATAAAACTCCCCTGGCCCTGATTATCGATACGCCATCCCCACTGCTGCTTTGGGTCAATGCCCATCGCCACGGCTGGCCGGGTCTGCCATAACGCAATCTCATTATTGCTGCTGATCGAGGGTGAAGCGAACAGCGGCACCACCACCCACACCAGCCAGACAAACAGCAACAGCATCACCAGCAGGATTGCCAGCCCGCAAGCCATCACCAGACGACGGGTGAGCCGGTCAGTAAACTGACGGCGCCGATCGTTAAATTGTGCGGGGATGGGGTTTGAGGTCATGCTTTTTATCGTTTTCCGGTGTGCTGAGAAGTCGCTATGTTGCCCGTATGTGGTTAATAAGACAATCAACAATGTCCGTGGACATTGCTGCCATACTCTCGCCATAATGCTACGGGACAATGACCGGTTTCGGGCAGGATCTGCTTAAACGGAGTAAAAATGGGTCAGGAAAAGCTGTATATCGAGAAAGAGTTAAGCTGGTTATCGTTCAATGAACGAGTTTTACAGGAAGCAGCGGACAAAACGAACCCGCTGATTGAGCGTATGCGCTTTCTGGGTATCTACTCCAATAATCTGGAAGAATTCTACAAAGTCCGCTTCGCGGATCTGAAGCGCCGCATTCTGATTGGCGAAGAGCAGGGTTCCCCCAATACACCGCGCCATCTGTTAAACAAAATCCAGACTCGCGTACTGAAAGCCGACCAGGAATTTGACGGTCTGTACAACGATCTGCTGCTGGAAATGGCACGTAATCAGATCTTCCTGATTAACGAGCGTCAGCTTTCCCCCAATCAGCAAAGCTGGCTGCGCCACCACTTCAAACATCACCTCCGCCAGCACATCACCCCGATTCTGATCAATCACGATACCGATTTGATCGAGTTTCTGAAGGATGACTACACCTATCTGGCAGTAGAAATCATCCGTGGCGATGAGATCAGCTACGCGCTGCTGGAAATTCCTTCGGACAAGGTTCCGCGCTTTGTGAACCTGCCACCGGAGACACCACGCCGTCGCAAGCCAATGATTTTACTTGATAACATTCTCCGCTACTGCCTGGGGGATATTTTCCGTGGCTTCTTTGATTACGATGCGCTTAATGCCTATTCAATGAAGATGACCCGTGACGCAGAATATGATCTGGTCACCGAGATGGAATCCAGCCTGCTGGAGCTGATGTCTTCCAGCCTGAAGCAACGCCTGACGGCCGAGCCGGTGCGCTTTGTTTATCAGCGCGATATGCCGGATGCGATGGTGGAGATGCTGAGTAAAAAGCTGAACATCACCAACTATGACTCCATCGTGCCGGGCGGCCGTTACCATAACTTCAAAGACTTCATCAGCTTCCCGAACGTCGGCAAAGCCAACCTGGTCAACAAGCCGCTGCCGCAGCTGCGCCACATCTGGTTCGACCGCTTCCGTAATGGTTTTGATGCCATCCGTAATCGCGACGTGCTGCTCTATTATCCGTACCATACTTTTGAGCACGTGCTTGAACTGCTGCGTCAGGCTTCGTTTGACCCGGCTGTGCTGGCGATCAAAATCAACATTTACCGCGTGGCGAAGAACTCCCGCATTATTGATGCGATGATCCATGCGGCCTACAACGGCAAGAAAGTGACCGTAGTGGTGGAGCTGCAGGCCCGCTTCGATGAAGAAGCGAATATTCACTGGGCGAAACGGCTGACCGAAGCTGGTGTGCACGTTATCTTCTCCGCGCCCGGGCTGAAAATTCACGCCAAGCTGTTCCTGATTTCACGACGTGAGAACGGCGAAATTGCCCGTTATGCGCATATCGGTACCGGTAACTTCAACGAGAAAACCGCGCGGATTTACACCGACTATTCGCTGCTGACTGCGGATGCGCGCATCACCAATGAAGTGCGCCGCGTCTTTAACTTTATTGAAAACCCTTACCGCCCGGTCAGTTTTGAACATCTGATGGTGTCGCCGCAGAACTCACGTCAGATGCTATATCAGCTGATCGACAACGAAATTGCCAACGCGCAAAACGGCATCGCGGCAGGCATCACGCTGAAGGTGAACAACCTGGTGGACAAAGGGTTGGTTGACCGACTGTATACCGCCAGCAGCGTCGGTGTGAGGGTAAATCTGTTAATCCGTGGCATGTGCTCGCTGATCCCCGATCTTGAAGGCATCAGTGAAAATATTCGCGTGATTAGCATCGTTGACCGCTACCTGGAGCACGATCGCGTCTATATTTTTGAAAACGGCGGCGATAAAAAAGTGTTCCTCTCTTCCGCGGACTGGATGACCCGCAATATCGATTACCGTATCGAAGTGGCCGTCTCAATTCTTGACCCGATTCTGAAACAGCGGGTGCTGGATATTATTGGCATCCTGTTGAGTGATACGCTTAAGGCGCGCTACGTAGATAAAGAACTCAGTAACCGTTACGTTCCCCGCGGCAACCGCCGTAAGGTCCGCGCGCAGCTGGCTATCTACGATTACATCAAAACTCTGGAGCAACCTGACTAACTCACTATGCCAATATCCCAGAAAAATACCCCCAAACCGCAGGAATTCGCTGCTATCGATTTGGGCTCAAACAGTTTTCACATGGTGATTGCCCGCGTGGTCGATGGTGCCATGCAGGTGCTCGGCAGATTGAAACAGCGCGTGCACCTGGCCGACGGCCTGGATCACAATAATGTATTGAGTGAAGAAGCCATCGAGCGCGGGCTGAATTGCCTGGCGCTGTTCGCGGAGCGTCTGCAGGGTTTCAGCCCGGCCAACGTCACCATCGTGGGCACGCATACCCTGCGCCAGGCCGTTAACGCCGAAGAGTTTCTGCAGCGCGCGGCCGATGTCATCCCCTACCCGATTGAAGTGATTTCCGGTCATGAAGAAGCGCGCCTGATCTTTATGGGCGTCGAGCACACGCAGCCGGAGAAAGGCCGCAAGCTGGTGATCGATATCGGTGGCGGTTCTACCGAGATGGTGATTGGCGAGGATTTTGAACCCCGCCTGGTGGAAAGTCGCCGGATGGGCTGCGTCAGCTTTGCCAATATCTACTTCCCCGGCAAAATAATCAGCAAGGAAAACTTCCGCCGCGCCCGCCTGGCCGCCGCGCAAAAGCTGGAGACCATGGCATGGCAGTACCGCCTGATGGGCTGGCAGTACGCGCTTGGCGCTTCCGGCACGATCAAAGCGGCCTGCGAAGTGCTGCTGGCAATGGATGAAAAGGAAAAACTGATCACTCCGGAGCGTCTGGAGATGCTTGTTGAAGAGGCGCTCAAATATAAATCCTTTGATTCCCTCACCCTGCCGGGTCTTTCAGATGAACGCAAAGCCGTCTTCGTACCGGGTCTGGCCATTATCTGCGGCGTGTTTGACGCGCTGGCTATCCGCGAACTGCGCCTGTCAGATGGTGCGCTACGTGAAGGGGTTCTGTATGAGATGGAAGGTCGCTTCCGCCATCAGGATATCCGCAGCCGCACCGCACAGAGTCTTGCCAATCACTACGCCATCGACAGCGATCAGGCAAAGCGAGTACTGGAAACCACTGAGCAACTCTACCTGCAGTGGCGCGACCAAAATCCCAGGCAGGCCAATCCGCAGCTTTCAGCGCTGCTGAAGTGGGCGGCGATGCTGCATGAAGTGGGACTGACCATCAACCACAGCGGGCTGCAGCGCCACTCGTCTTATATCCTGCAAAACACCAATTTGCCGGGCTTTAATCAGGATCAACAAACGCTGCTGGCGACGCTGGTACGCTTCCACCGTAAAGCGGTGAAGGTTGATGAAATGCCCCGCCTGACGCTGTTCAAGAAGAAACAGTTTTTGCCGCTGGTGTTCCTGCTGCGCCTTGGCGCGTTGCTGAATAACCAGCGTCAGGCCACCACCACGCCTTCTTCGCTGAAACTGGAAACCGATGACGGCCACTGGACGCTGACGTTTCCCCGCGATTACTTTAGCCAGAACAACCTGGTCCAGTTGGATCTGGAACGTGAACAGAGCTACTGGAAAGAGGTGACCGGCTGGCAGTTAATGATTCAGGAAGAGCCCGGCGAATGAACAGCAAGGCAGACAGTTATTACACTGAGAAATACCAGCTTACCGCTACCCACTCCGAAGTGGTGGAAGCAGTTAGCCTGATGGAGCCTGGTCGGGCGTTAGATTTGGGGTGCGGCAATGGCCGCAACTCCCTGTATCTTAATCTGAAAGGCTTCGACGTCACCGCGTGGGATCGCAGTGCGCCGAGCCTGGCAAACCTGAATCAGATCATCGCTGGGGAAGGGCTGACCGGGATACGCACCGCAGAGAAGGATCTCAACGATTTGCGATTTAACGGAGCTTACGAGCTGGTGATTTCAACCGTCGTAATGATGTTTCTGCAACCGGAAACCATTCCTCAACTGATAGCCGACATGCAGGCCAGTACGGTGCGTGGGGGCTACAACCTGATTGTGGCGGCCATGGATACCGAAGATTACCCCTGCAACGTCGGCTTCCCGTTCGCGTTCAAATCGGGAGAGCTGAGCGAGTACTATCGTCGCTGGCATATCCTGAAGTATAACGAGCACGTGGGCCACCTGCACCGTACGGATGAGCACGGCAACCGGATCGCCCTGCGCTTTGCCACCCTGCTGGCGCAAAAAGAGCAGGTCAAAGATTAGTTGACGCTTCAGCCTCTGAGGCTGTCCCCATCTCTTCAATATTGTCAGCCACCTCCTGCAGAGGGCGTGGCTGGCTGTACAGCGGCCCCTGCAGATAGTCCACCCCCAGACGCCGCAGCAGGTCATCCTCTTCTGCTGACTCCACGCATTTGGCGAGAATTTGCATCTTCTTCAGCCTGGCGATGACGCAGGTTGACTCGATAATCTGATAATCCAGGCTGTTGTGGATCATGTTTTGCACGAAGCTACCGTCTATTTTCAGCATGTCGACCTGCACTTCTTTCAGTCTGGCATAGCTGGCATAGCCGCTGCCAAAGTCGTCAATCGCCACACGGCAACCGAGATTTCGTAACTGGGCAATAGAGCGGTTACCCCAGCTGTAGTCGGTAAGAATGGGCGACTCTTCCACTTCAAAGATCAGCTGCCAGGCTTCAACATTATGCTCGCGTAGTAACTCTTCCACCTCCCGAGCCAGCTGCGGGCGGCAAAGGCTCGCCGCAAAGAGATTGATGGAAAAACGCAGCCCTGGCAGAGTTTCCCGATGGGCATCGATGAACGCCAGCGTTTGCGCCAGCACCCAGCGATCCACATCCCAGTGCAGGCCGAACTCATTGACTACCAGATGCAGCAACCCTGGTTTGACTTTGTCACCCTGACTGTCCTTCATTCTCAGCATGATATCGTAGTAATCATCGCCGCGCACGCCGCAAATTTGTTGCACCATTAGCTCGAAGCCATCAGTTTTCAGCGCCTGTTGAATATCATTCAGCAGGGAGATTTTTTGCGTCACCAGGCTCTGTACCGGGGTGCTGGAGCTTTGATGCAGGCTTTCCACCACTCCGCTGGTCAGCGAGACTTCAGCCATCCCGCTCATTTCGCCCAGCAGCTCATAAAGATGTAAGACCGGTGGCCGCACGCTGCAGTAGCTCAGGCCCACCTGCGGATGGATCGGTAATCCCTCCCAGCTCAGGTGGTAATCTTTCAATCGTGCGGCGATGTTTTCAATTCTTTCCAGATGCCCCACTTCATCCAGTCGCATCACCAGATCGAATCCCGGCAGCTGATAGACATCTTCACCGGGTAACAGGTCGGGTTTGAGATGGCTGGCCAGACTGCGCTTGTACTGGATCCTCAGCCGCAGACCATAAGTGCGGCTCAGACGGTCAAGATCGGGAATACTCAAAAAACAGAGCGTGGAACGCGGGCTTCGTTCCAGAGCAATGCCCAGCGCCCGTAAATTAGGCATGTTCATAACCGGATCGTTTAACGCGGCGGCTTTTGCCAGAGCCAGGATCTGCCGCTGGCGCGTGCTGATAGCAGACATAATCAGTATCGTCAGGCTGAATACCAGCAGGTTCGCCGACATGACCGCAAGATGATAAGGATCGGTCACAGCCTGCAGAAAGCGATCGCGCATCTGATAAAGAACCATCAGCAACATCGCCCAACTGAACGAGGTGAACAGATAGCCAAAACGTACCGCAGCCCACAGCATAACCGGCAGGAGCAGCGGCAAACCATAATCAGTACTCAGCAGGTTCTTTTTCGACCCATCAAACTGCGCCAGCACCAGCAACAGAAAAACCACCAGCACCATCCAGAGCAGATATTCCAGATTTTTCACCTCCGGAGAGGCCTGGCGCAGAATGCGATGATACCCGAGACGAATAAACCCCGGATTACGCAGGCAGCGGATAAACTGGTAGCAAATCGGCAACATGGTCAGGCACGAGAGCAGCAATGACTGAAGATTGAGCAGTGAATGCAGGGACAAAAAATTGCGGGAAAATATCGAGTGGGTCAATGGCAGAAGCCCCATCGATGCCATTAACTGCATGGAAGAAGTGAACAATGCCGGCACCACAAACACCAGCCAGAACAGGCGACAGGGGATCAGACGCAAATCCACCAGCTCCACGCTCCAGCGGCGACCCGCCTGTAACCGATAACCCGTCCAGCCGCACAGCAGCGAACCAACAAAACCACCGATAATAATAAGCGCATGAGGTGGCGCATAACGGTGGAAATAGTACGCTGACAGCCCGAGAATAATGCCAGGAAAAGCCCCCCAGTCATAAACCAGTAGCATCGCGATCATCATCGCCATCGGCAGGTAAATCAGATAGACGTAACCATCCAGTACCCAGAGCCGCACAGACACCATTGTGGCAATGGGCATTATTAACAGAGGGAGCAGTAACGCCAATCCCCAGGGATTATTGCAAAAACGGCTAAGCCAAGGTGAGATTTTCATGATACTCGTTCAGGTTTTGGGCTGAGTCCGCCCGGGCAACAGCAGGTATTCAGGTATTGCTGCACTGGATATTGCGCAATACTAGGCATAATTCCGGGGGTGAATTTGATCTAAATCAATAACTGCGGATTTTTTCTTACCTGTATCTCTGCGGTTTAGATAACAACAGGCTTTCGGGTTATATTCTGTCGATGCTGTTTATCACCCCGGAGGCGATGCGTTGCCCGTTCGCGTTGACCCGCCGGAGAAGCTGTGACTAAATGGCATTGTCGCCTTCGGGCTTACTTCAGGATAAATTGCGTGAATCGCGCCATGCCATTCAGAAAACGTCAGAAAACCAGCCGGATGACCCGCATTGTGTTGCTGGTCAGCTTTATCATCTTAGTGGGCCGATTAATTTATGTTGTCCCCGGTGCTATTGCTCATCATCAGCAGAAAAAACAGGATGTTGCAGTCCCCACCTCCGTAACTAAATAGTGAGGGATTGTGGTGCCTCACCCTGAGAAGTTGCCTGAAAAAATGCAACTTATCCTCTCTTTATGCCTGATTTAGACAATACTTACTTCATCGCCTGCCTTTTGCCAGACACAAGGGAATTTTTATGTCTGTAGCTCAGTCTCATACTCAGCAACTTGCTGAAATCCGAAGCCGTATTCTGAACTTATTACTTAATGATGGCGATCTGGTCGACACGTTGCTGCAGCGCCCTTTAAAAGAGAGCGATGCGGAAGCTAAAGCGCATGAGGAGCAGGCGGAGGAGATAAAGCAGTATATCTCCCTGCTCCATGCGGCTGACCTTGCTGACCTGCTGGAAGCCCTGCCGGAAGATGAACGCCTGGCCTTGTGGCATTTGGTTGGTACCGAACGTCGCGGGATGGTGCTGGTTGAGGCCTCAGAAAGCGTCTGGGAAAGCCTGATCGAAGAGATGAGCGACCGCGACTTACTGCGGGCCCTTGAACCACTGGACATTGATGACCAGGTTTATCTCTCCCAATATCTGTCGCGTGATTTAACGGGTCGCCTGCTGACGTCTCTGGAACCCGGCCAGCGTTCTCGCGTGCTGGAGGTGATGGATTTTGACCGCGATCGCGTGGGTCGCATCATGGACTTCAAGCTGGTGACCATGCACGCAGACGTGACGCTGGCGACCGTCCAGCGCTATCTGAGACGCAAAAAGTCGATCCCTGACGGCACCGACAAACTGTTTATCACCGATGAAAACAATACACTGCTGGGTGAACTTGCCCTGACGGATATCCTGCTGAATAAGCCAAAAAAACTGGTCGCGGAGGTGATGAACGCCAAACCCACCACGTTCCGCATTGATGATAAGGCTGAAGATGCCGCCGGGGCTTTTGAGCGTTATAACCTGATTTCTGCTGCCGTCATCGATGCCAAAGGCAAATTGATGGGCCGCGTGACCATTGAAGACGTGGTTGACCTGGTCAATGAAGAGAACGACAGCAACATCCGTAAAATGGGTGGTGTGAACCCTGATGAGGATGTGTTTGCTCCGGTCAGAAAAGCGGTGCGTACCCGCTGGACCTGGCTGGCAATCAACCTCTGCACCGCTTTTGTGGCTTCCAGGGTTATTGGCCTGTTTGAAGACACCATTTCGCAGCTGGTTGCGCTGGCGACGTTAATGCCTATCGTCGCGGGTATTGGCGGTAACACCGGCAACCAGACCATCACCATGATTGTGCGCGCGCTGGCGCTGCACCAGGTCGAACCCGGTAACTTCTCGTTCCTGATTGCCCGTGAGCTGGGCGTGGCGCTGATTAACGGCCTGTGCTGGGGCGGAATTATGGGTGGCGTGACCTGGGCGATGTATGGCAACCCGGCGCTGGGCGGCGTGATGATGCTGGCGATGGTCCTGAACCTGCTGTTGGCGGCATTAATGGGCGTGCTGATCCCGTTGATTATGACCAAACTGAAACGCGATCCCGCGGTAGGCTCCAGCGTGCTGATCACCGCCCTGACCGACACCGGCGGCTTCTTTATCTTCCTCGGCCTGGCAACTATTTTCCTGTTGCATCACTGAGGTTGATAGCTGTACAGAAGGCGGCTGTGGCCGCCTTTTTTTATTGTTAATACCCTGAGTTCAGGCAGATGTTATTCGCCATTAATCAGTTTCATTGCCAGATCGGGGCTGAATACGCCCGCAGCTGGCCCTCCGTGACAATCAGCCGTGGGTGAACTGTCGCAGTCGGAATTACCCGGGATTTTAATCCACGCGGCGAGAGCGTACCCGGAGAGAACGCCGGTGGCAGCCCCGATTTTACGCCCCGGAGGATTACACCAGTCGCCCGCATTGGCACCATTACCATTCCGGCTGGTGTCGATAATAATCGATTTGCTGTAGCCGTAATTTGATGACAACGCAGCAATCACGCTGTTGCCATAGTCGATTGATTGCTGCGTGGTGTAATAATTGGACACGTTCAGCGCGAAGCCCCGCGCATTTTTCACGTTAGCATCGTTCAGGCTTTTCGCCATCGTTGCTGCCGCTATCCAGTTTGCATGACCCGCATCGATATAAACTTCTGTGGCCGTGGCTTTGCTCTGAATACGGGAACCCGCATAGCTCAGTAAACTCAGGCGTTCAGTTTGCTGATCGGCCGTCAGGCAGCTGATATCCGCCAGCGCATCCGGCTCCACCACCGCATGATGCGTTGACAGGCCGCTGATGAAATTATCAATCCATTGTTGATAGGCCGCAGCATCGCTCGCACCACCTGCTGAAGCGCCGCCGCTGCAATCGCGATGAGGAATGTTATAAGCCACCAGCAGCGGTATTTTACCGGCATTGCTGGCTGCCGTGACGTAAGCACTGACAGTAGACTTTAATGCGTTATCAGCCTGGCTGGCGCCGCTGAACCAGCGGGCAGTGGGAACATCAGCAATTTTGGCTTTAATGGTGGCAGCGCGGGAATCGGAGGGGTTATTTTTAACCCACAGAGCAGCGTTGGAATTCGGGTTCACATAATAGCCCTCAGCGGCTGAAGCCTGACAGTGAACAGGGTGAAAATCACGCCGGTACAGCAAAGAAGTTTTTTCAATTTCCTCTCTCCATAAGCAGATAATCGTCACTTTTCGCCAGATGGGCATATTTTTGTACGGCGGTTTTCAGTCAGCAATATGATGGCGACGAACATTCTGTCTTATTTCAGCCATAAAAAAACCGCCCTCACAGGCGGTTTTTTAATTAGTGGGGAAAAAGTTATTCCCACTCAATCGTCGCTGGCGGTTTACCGGAAATATCGTAAACCACGCGGGAGATCCCGTCGATTTCATTAATAATGCGGTTAGAAACGCGGCCCAGGAATTCATAAGGCAGGTGCGCCCAGTGCGCGGTCATAAAGTCGATGGTTTCCACGGCACGCAGTGAAACAACCCAGTCGTATTTACGGCCATCGCCCATCACGCCTACCGAACGCACTGGCAGGAACACGGTGAAGGCCTGGCTGACTTTATTGTAGAGATCCGCTTTGTGCAGCTCTTCGATAAAGATCGCATCGGCACGGCGCAGCAGGTCACAATACTCTTTCTTCACTTCGCCCAGCACGCGCACGCCCAGACCAGGTCCAGGGAACGGGTGACGGTAAAGCATGTTGTACGGCAGACCCAGCTCCAGACCGATTTTGCGCACTTCATCTTTGAACAGCTCTTTCAGCGGCTCAACCAGACCCAGCTTCATCTCCTTCGGCAGACCGCCCACGTTGTGGTGCGATTTGATCACATGAGCTTTACCGGTGGCAGATGCCGCGGATTCGATCACGTCAGGATAGATGGTGCCCTGAGCCAGCCAGGAAACGTCGGTCAGACGGGTGGCCTGTTCATCGAACACTTCCACAAACACACGACCAATGGTTTTGCGCTTCGCTTCCGGCTCATCAATACCGGCCAGCGCGTCAAGGAAGCGGGCTTCCGCCGCCACGTGGACGATGTTCAGGCCGAAGTGGTCGCCAAACATCTCCATCACCTGCTCTGCTTCATTCAGACGCAGCAGGCCGTTATCGACGAAGACGCAGGTCAGGCGGTCGCCGATAGCGCGGTGCAGCAGCATTGCGGTCACGGAAGAGTCCACGCCGCCAGATAGGCCAAGGATCACTTTGTCGTTACCAATCTGCGCACGCAGGCGCTCAACGGCATCTTCGATAATCTTTGCAGGCGTCCACAGCGCTTCACACTGGCAGATATCGCGCACGAAGCGCTCCAGCAGGCGCAGGCCCTGATGAGTGTGAGTCACTTCCGGGTGGAACTGCACGCCATAAAAACGTTTTTCTTCGTTGGCCATAATGGCGAACGGGCAGCTCTCGGTGCTGGCAACGGTCACGAAGTCCGCCGGAATAGCCGTCACTTTGTCGCCGTGGCTCATCCACACGTCCAGCAGAGGCTTGCCAGCCGCGCTGAGGGAATCTTCAATGCCACGGGTCAGCGCGCTGTCTACAGCCACTTCAACCTGCGCATAACCGAATTCACGCTCGCTGGAGCCTTCAACCTTGCCGCCCAGCTGCAGCGCCATGGTCTGCATGCCATAACACACGCCAAACACCGGCACACCGGCCGTGAACACGTACTCAGGGGCTCGCGGGCTGTTATGCTCGGTGGTGCTTTCCGGGCCACCGGAAAGAATAATGCCGTTCGGGTTGAACTGGCGGATCTGCTCTTCGGTGACGTCCCACGCCCACAGTTCACAGTAAACGCCCAGTTCACGCACGCGACGTGCCACCAGCTGCGTATACTGCGAGCCGAAATCAAGGATCAGTATGCGATGTTTATGAATATTTTCCGTCGTCATTGGGCTATTCCAGGGCGATAAACAAATTCAGGGATTAGGATTAAAACGCCCGGCAGAGCCGGGCGGTGTGTCAGGGGTTATCAGGAACCCATGCGGTAGTTCGGGGACTCTTTGGTGATGGTCACGTCGTGGACGTGGCTTTCCGAAATACCAGCGCCGCTGATGCGGACAAATTCCGCTTTGGTGCGCAGGTCGTCGATAGTACCACAGCCGGTCAGACCCATACAGGAGCGCAGGCCGCCCATTTGCTGGTGAACGATCTCTTTCAGGCGGCCTTTGTAAGCCACGCGCCCTTCAATCCCTTCCGGCACCAGCTTGTCAGCGGCGTTATCAGTCTGGAAGTAACGGTCAGAGGAGCCTTTGGACATCGCGCCCAGAGAACCCATACCACGGTAAGATTTGAATGAACGCCCCTGGTACAGTTCGATTTCGCCAGGAGATTCTTCAGTCCCGGCCAGCATGGAGCCTACCATGACCGCCGAAGCACCCGCTGCGATTGCTTTAGCGATGTCGCCAGAGAAGCGGATACCGCCGTCAGCGATAACCGGGATGCCGGTGCCTTCCAACGCGGCCACCGCGTCTGAAACAGCGGTAATCTGTGGAACACCCACGCCGGTCACGATACGGGTGGTACAGATTGAACCCGGGCCAATGCCCACTTTCACCGCGCTCACGCCAGCTTCAACCAGGGCCAGCGCACCTGCGCCAGTCGCCACGTTACCGCCCACGATCTGCAGGTCAGGATATTTGGCACGGGTTTCACGGATACGTTGCAGAACGCCTTCGGAATGACCATGAGAGGAGTCGATCAGCAGCACGTCAACACCGGCAGCCACCAGCGCATCAACACGCTCTTCGTTGCCCGCACCAGCACCAACAGCAGCACCCACGCGCAGACGGCCATGCTCGTCTTTACAGGCGTTAGGTTTACGTTCGGCTTTCTGGAAGTCTTTTACGGTGATCATGCCCAGCAGGTGGAAACTGTCGTCCACTACCAGCGCTTTCTCAACACGCTTTTCGTGCATTTTTTGCAGCACAACTTCCCGCGCCTCACCTTCACGCACGGTTACCAGACGCTCTTTCGGAGTCATGACTGCGGAGACAGGCAGGTTCATATCGGTGACGAAGCGCACGTCACGGCCGGTGATGATACCGACCAGCTCGTTATCGCCATTCACTACCGGGTAACCGGCAAAGCCGTTACATTCGGTAAGTCGCTGAACTTCGCTCAGCGCGGTGGTTGGCAGCACGGTCTGCGGATCGGTCACCACGCCACTTTCGTGTTTTTTCACCTTGCGGACTTCTTCCGCTTGGCGCTCAATGGACATGTTTTTGTGGATAAAGCCCAGCCCCCCTTCCTGTGCCAGCGCAATAGCGAGGCCCGCTTCGGTCACGGTATCCATGGCTGCGGAGAGCATAGGGATATTCAGGCGGATAGATTTAGTGAGCTGGGTGCTGAGGTCGGCCGTGTTTGGGAGAACAGTCGAATGAGCAGGAACGAGCAGAACGTCGTCAAATGTCAGGGCTTCTTTAGCGATTCTTAGCATGGCAATATCTCAACCTCAGGGTGAATGAGAACTTGTAAAATATTGCCGCGGCATTATACAGGCCGTAACCGATTGCCTCCAGCTTTATTTATAAAAACTCTTGAAACCTTTTCTCAGCCCTGTAGTATCGGTCGATTAACCCTCTGATTTAAAATTTGATCCTCATCACATGTCGCTACCGCCATCAGCCAATATTTTTACCGTCAGCCGACTCAATACCACAGTGCGCAAGCTGCTGGAGATGGAGATGGGGCAAATCTGGTTGAGCGCTGAGATCTCCAATTTCTCCCAGCCCTCTTCCGGTCACTGGTACTTCACGCTAAAGGATGATGGCGCGCAGGTTCGCTGTGCGATGTTCCGTAACAGCAATCGCCGGGTCACCTTCCGCCCGCAAAATGGGCAGCAAATTCTGGTGCGGGCCACCATCACTCTGTACGAACCGCGCGGTGACTATCAGCTGATTGCGGAAAGTATGCAGCCAGCAGGTGAAGGCCTGTTGCAGCAGCAGTTTGAACAGCTGAAACAGAAGCTGACGGCTGAAGGATTATTCGACCAGATCCACAAGCAGGCGCTGCCGGACCCGGCACGACAGGTCGGAGTGATCACCTCTTCCACCGGTGCTGCTCTGCATGATGTCCTGCGCGTGCTGCACCGCCGCGATCCGTCACTTCCGGTGGTGATCTACCCTACTCCGGTGCAGGGTGTGGATGCGCCTGCCAGTCTCGTGCGGGCGATCGAACTGGCTAACCTGCGCGGCGAATGTGATGTGCTGATTGTCGGACGTGGCGGCGGTTCGCTGGAAGATCTGTGGAGCTTCAACGATGAGCGCGTGGCACGGGCCATTTTTGCCAGCCGCATACCCATCGTCAGCGCCGTGGGTCATGAAACAGATGTCACCATCAGTGATTTCGTAGCCGATCTGCGCGCACCAACGCCATCCGCCGCTGCAGAGCTGGTCAGCCGCAACCAGATTGAGCTGCTGCGCCAGTTGCAGTCGCAGCAGACCCGGCTGGAAATGGCAATGGATTATTACCTCGCGCAGAAGAGTCGCACCTTTACCCGTTTATACCACCGTTTGCAGCAGCAGCACCCACAGCTGCGCCTGGCACGTCAGCAGACCACCATGATGAAGCTACAACGCCGTCTGGACGACGCAATGCAACTTCGGCTGCGTCAGGCTGGCCGTCAGCAGGAACGCGCTGAGCAGCGTCTGACCGCGTTTCAGCCGCAGAGTAAAATCCACCGTGCTCAGCAACAGATGCAGCAGTGGCAGTATCGCTTGCAGCAGGCGATGCAGCAGCAGCTTAATGGCGGCAAACAGCGCTTCTCCAGGCTGGCAGCCCAGCTGGAAGGCGTCAGCCCGCTGGCAACGCTGGCACGTGGCTTCAGCGTCACCACGGCTGCCGATGGCAGGGTGATTAAGAAGACCCGGCAGATCCACACCGGCGACCGGCTGAAAACGCGGCTGGATGACGGCTGGGTCGAGAGCGAAGTGACCGCCATCACCCCGGTGAAAAAAGCCCGCAAGCCAGCACTCTGATTTCAGACACAAAAACCGGCGCGCCACTCCGCTCCGGGTAGCCCCCTTCCCCGGCCCCGTTTTAGCGCCAGTGCGCACCTGAGTCCTGACGACTATACTTTTTGGGACATTTCGGCTTATGACCAAGGAGCAAGGTATGCATTATGGCGTCATTCCTCCCTATATTCTGCGCAAAATCATCGATAACGGTTCCGGGCAGCAGCAGAGCTGCGCCCGCAAGACTCTGACACATGTACAAACGCTGATGGCGGAAAACTGGATCAAACCTACAGGCGCTCAAAACGCGACGGCAGGCCAGGTTCAGCGCGAAATTTATGATGCAGAACAGACCCAGACATTGCCTGGTAAGCTGGTGCGCAGTGAAGGCCAGCCGGGTGGTAACGACGTGGCCGTCAACGAAGCGTATGACTATCTCGGCGTCACTTACGATTTTTTCTGGCAGGCTTATCAACGCAACTCGCTGGATAATCAGGGCCTCGCGCTGCAGGGTACCGTGCATTACGGCAAGGGTTATCAGAATGCGTTCTGGAATGGCGACCAGATGGTCTTTGGCGATGGCGACGGCGAAATCTTCAACCGCTTTACTGTCGCACTGGATGTAGTCGGTCACGAACTTTCTCACGGCGTAACGGAAACCGAAGCCGGTTTGATCTATTTCGAACAGGCTGGCGCGCTTAATGAATCTCTCTCCGACGTCTTTGGCTCGCTGGTCAAGCAGTTTCACCAGAAGCAAACAGCCGACCAGGCTGACTGGATTATCGGCGAAGGATTGCTGGCGAAAGGGATCAACGGCAAGGGGCTGCGTTCCATGTCCGAACCCGGAACGGCTTATAACGATCCGCTGCTTGGCAAAGATCCGCAACCGGCCAACATGAAAGGCTATGTACAAACGCGGGATGATAACGGCGGCGTACACCTGAACTCCGGCATCCCCAACCGCGCATTTTATCTGGCGGCAAAAGCGCTGGGCGGCTACGCCTGGGAACTGGCTGGCTATGCCTGGTACGACACGGTATGCGATAAAACCCTGCCGCAAAACGCCGATTTTAAAACCTTTGCGCAGTTCACGATCAAACATGGCCAGGCGCGATTTAATAAGTCTGTCGGGCAGGCTATTGGGGACGCCTGGAAACAGGTCGGCGTACTGCCATGAACGTTATTCCGGAATTAAGTGACGACGCGGTTATTGATGTGGCGCGTGAAGGCGGATTTGCTTACATCCCCAAACTGGCAGAACCGCGCCGGATTACACTGGCCCAGCTCAACCCGGCGCAGCGAGAAAACGTCTGTAACGTATTGCGCCAGGCTCTGCCGCTGGGAGAACCGCAGGGCGAACAGTGTCAGGCAGGAAAAGGCGATCGGCGGTACTACCGTATTGCCATCAGCTATGCCACTCAGCAACAGGTCGGCAACATCGTTATTTTGATCCCCGAGGAACTCGCGCCACCGGAGCTGGTACGGCTCTGGCAGGACGGCCGGTAACTTCCCCTTCAGCTATAAAAAAGCCTCTTCATTACTGAAGAGGCTTTTCGTGACCAATCAGACTCAGATCCCTCCATTGCTGAAAGGGCTTTCAGTGACTGGTCAAACTCAGAAGCCCTTCCCTGTTGAAGGGCCTGCTGGTTTATTTATCCAGCGCGTAAGCAATCACGTAATCACCACGGTCCGGAGACTGACGTGCACCTCCCGCAGAGATCAGGATGTACTGCTTGCCGTTTTCCGGAGAAACGTAGCTGATTGGTCCACCCTGGCTGCCCACTGGCAGACGAGCTTTCCACACTTCTTTACCGGTTGAGGTATCGAAGGCGCGCAGGTAGTAATCCTGAGTCCCGGCAATGAACACCAGTCCACCCTGAGTCGCCAGCGTGCCGCCCAGAGTTGGCAGGCCAATTGGCATCTGTGCGCGCATTTTAATCCCGAACGGACCGGTATCCTGCACGGTACCCACCGGCACCTGCCAGACAATTTTCTGCGTGTTCAGGTCAATGGCAGACAGCGTACCAAATGGTGGCTTCTGACAAGGGATACCCAACGGAGACATAAAGCGGTTTTTGTTCACAGCGTACGGCGTGCCTTTCATCGGCACCACACCCATACCGGTGTTAACGGCTTCACCACCGTTGTTTACCGCGCCATTTTTGGAAGGTGCTGACGGAACCATCTGCTGCCACAAGCCCAGACGCATATCGTTCACGAACAGGTAGTTGTGGTTCGGATCGGTAGACATGCTGCCCCAGTTCATTCCGCCCAGAGAGCCAGGGAAGCTGAGAGACTTGTCAGTGCCCGGTGCAGTGTACAGACCGGTATAACGCATGGATTTAAAGTCAATACGGCACACCAGCTGATCGAACGGAGTGGCACCCCACATATCAGACTCTTTCAGCGTTTCGTTGCCAATCTGCGGCATGCCAACGGAGCGAGGCTGAGTTTTGGAATACTGTTCGTTCGGGATGTTAGCCTGCGGTACCGGCTGTTCAATCACTTTAGTCAGTGGTTTACCCTTCTGGCGATCCAACATGTAGATCTGACCAGATTTGGTGCCGATAGCAACTGCCGGGGTGCTGGTACCATCCTTGTTCGGGAAGTTTACCAGGCCTGGCTGCATCGGCAGGTCGAAGTCCCACAGATCGTTATGCACGGTCTGGAAGACCCACTTCTCTTTACCGGTAGTGGCATCAACCGCCAGCACGGAAGCGCCGTATTTGTGATCCAGTTTGGTACGGTTCACACCCCACAGATCGACAGACGAGCTGCCCATCGGAATGAAGACCGCATTCATATTTGGATCGTAGGACATCGGTGCCCAGGAGTTAGGCGTACTGCGGGTGTAATGTTCGCCCGGTGCCAGAATTGCATTCGGATCGTCTTTGCCCGGGTCAAACGCCCAACGCATTTTACCGGTGATCACGTCAAAGCCACGCATTACACCACCAGGCATATCGGTGCTGACGTTATCGGCTACGCGACCACCCACCACGACGGTAGTCCCCGCCAGCGTTGGCGCTGAAGTCAAAACATAGCCTGGATCTTTCGCATCACCCATACCTTCGCGCAGGTCAACGGTACCGTTGTTGCCGAAGTCGGCACAGTACTGGCCGTTGTCCGCATCCAGAGCGATCAGTCGGTCATCGATGGTATTCATCAGAATACGACGCTGACAGGTTGCACCTTCTGGCAGATTGATCGGGGCCGGAGGAACAGAGCCAGATGCAGCTGGCTGCGTCAGCGGTTTGGTCGCATCAAAGTAAGCCAGACCACGGCAACGCATCCAGACAGAGGATTTTGCGTTGATATCGGCTTTCCAGATCTGCTTGCCGGTGTCGGCCGCAACGGCAATCACATTGTTATGCGGAGTACACAGGAAGACGGTGTTACCCACCTGCAGCGGAGTCTGCTGATCTTCCGCGCCATTGCCATCCGGGCTGAGCGGAGTGTCGCCAGTGTGGAAGGTCCAGGCCACTTTCAAATCTTTCACGTTATCGCGGGTGATCTGATCCAGTGCCACAAAACGGCTACCCTCAGGAGTATTACCGTAATTGTCCCAGCTCTTCTGCTGTTGGTTTTTCGCCACGGGGATCAGCGGCAGTTCTTTACCGTTATCCACGGTCGGATGCGGCTGGAACATCTGCACCAGGGTCGCAACCAGACCAACAACCAGCACCGCAGAAATGGCGTAAGCCGGTTTGGCTGCAGAGGATTTGCCCTCACGTTTACGCAGGGCTGGCAGGGTAACTATCGCCAGCAGCAGGAAACCGGCCAGCGTCATCAGACGGGAAACCAGCGGCCAGAAATCAATTCCCACATCCACCAGCGCCCAGATCAGCGTACCGATGAACACCAGCGCGAATATCAGCACGGCGGAAGATTTACGACGGAAGAACTGAATAGCGGAAATAACGGTAAAAATACCCGCAATAACGAAATACCAGCTACCGCCGAGCGAAACCAGTTTCCCACCACCAATCACAAAGAACAGGCCGGTTGCCAGTAAGAGCAGGCCCAGCACAAAGCACCATAAGCCCAGCCATTTAGACGACCGGGCATTCGTTTGAGACATGGTAAAAATACTCCTGAAAAAGAGATGCCTTAAGCACTACGATGAAATAATGGCGAAATTGTACCATGCGGTTCATTAAGCGATAAACACAAACTTAACAAACTTCACACTTCTGGACATTTTTTGCTAATACCAGCGCAACGTTTTGACCGTGATGGAACAATTCCCAGCGCTAATCATTCATTTTCACTGAAGTTGTTAAAAGGGTTGCTCAATGCAGAGTTTCTGCATCTTGCCGTAAATCAAAGCTATATTTGGTGGGTGATAGCAGGAAGGGATATAGAGGTATAATTAAAACTGATGGATTAAATAATAACCTTTTTATTAACAGGGGGAGCTCAGGAAATAAAAAATTACGTTTAAGTCAGAGTAATTCCACCAGCGGCGTAAACTCCACGCGCTTTTTTGAAATCAACCCGTGACCATTGGTGCAGAAATAGTCCACTGCGCCGCAGGCTTTTAACACCTGCAAAGTCTGATGACATTCGGGGCAAATGGCCTGCATGGCAAAAGAGCGCTCACAGCTTTCGCAGTGGTAATGGCCCTCTTCCACTGTGAGGGAATGCTGGCAAACCGGGCATGGCAAACTCATGGCGCTCTCCTGTTTAAACTGAACTCAGTATAAAACAAAGGGGCCATTAAAGGCCCCCTGCGGATCAACGTTTGTTCTTTTTGAGGTGACTCATCAGACGCTTACGCTTGCGCTGCTGGTTTGGAGTCAGCAAGTTACGCTTACCGGCAAACGGATTGTCGCCCTCTTTAAACTGAATGCGGATTGGCGTCCCCATCACTTCCAGCGAACGGCGGAAGTAGTTCATCAGATAGCGCTTATAGGAATCCGGCAGGTCTTTCACCTGATTACCGTGGATCACCACAATCGGCGGGTTATAGCCACCCGCATGAGCATATTTCAGCTTCACGCGGCGTCCACGCACCAGCGGCGGCTGATGGTCGTCAGCGGCCATGGTCATAATCCGGGTCAGCATGGAAGTGTTCACACGACGGGTTGAGCAGTCATAGGCTTCGGTCACCGATTCGAACAGGTTACCCACGCCGCTTCCGTGCAGAGCAGAGATAAAGTGCACGCGGGCGAAGTCGATAAAGCCCAGACGGAAGTCCAGCGTCTCTTTCACTTCGTCACGCACTTCCTGCGACAGGCCATCCCACTTATTGACCACAATAACCAGCGAACGCCCACTGTTCAGAATAAACCCCAGCAGAGAGAGATCCTGATCGGAGATGCCTTCACGGGCATCGATCACCAGCATCACCACGTTGGCATCTTCAATCGCCTGCAGGGTTTTGATCACCGAGAACTTCTCAACCGCTTCGGTGATTTTTCCGCGCTTACGCACACCGGCAGTATCAATCAGGATGTATTCGCGGCCATCGCGCTCCATCGGGATATAGATACTGTCACGGGTGGTACCCGGCATATCAAAGACCACCACGCGGTCTTCACCCAGAATACGGTTGGTCAGGGTGGATTTACCGACGTTAGGACGCCCGACGATCGCCAGCTTGATCGGCAGATCCAGCGGGTTGAAATCATCCTCTTCTTCTTCCGGCTCTTCACCGCTCTCTTTCGCCGCCTGCGCTGCCCACCAGGCATCGTTCTCTTCTTCTTCGGTGAGTTCTGCCTGCGGCGCAACTTCGTCCATCCACGGCAGCAGCACCAGCTCCAGCAGGCTGGTCACGCCACGGCCATGAGAGGCGGCAATTGGGTGGATTTCACCCAGGCCCAGCGACCAGAAGTCCACCACGGCGGAATCCGGATCCAGGCCGTCGGTTTTGTTGGCTACGAGAAAGGTAGGCTTCTGACGTGAGCGCAAATGTTTGGCAATCGCCTGATCGGCCGCCATCAGGCCGGCACGCGCATCAACCATAAACAGCACCACATCAGCTTCTTCAATCGCTAACAGGGACTGCTCGGCCATACGTGTTTCCACGCCCTCTTCATTGCCGTCGATACCACCGGTATCGATACAGATAAACTCCCGCCCTTCGACCTCGGCGCGACCGTATTTACGATCACGGGTTAGCCCGGGAAAATCCGCCACCAGCGCATCTCGCGTGTGCGTTAAACGGTTAAACAGGGTGGATTTTCCCACATTGGGACGCCCGACCAGCGCGACCACAGGTACCATATTGAAGCCTCATTACAAAAATTAAGCGCCTGACTCGAACATCTTCAGTGCGGCAAACAACGTTTGCTGACGCACCAGGCAGGCTGACGGCGTAAGAATACCACGCCTTGAGAAAAACGAAACGGCCCCTGACGAATCAGGAGCCGTTGCAGACTATAGCAAACCTGGCGCTGTTAGCGGGTAAATGCGTAAACTTCGCCGCCCTTCGCCTGGATTAACAGCTTGTCGCTGGCCACGACCGGTTCGGTCTGGAAGCCGGAGCTGTCCACTTTCTGCTGAGCCACGAAGCGGCCATCTGTGGTGTTGATCCAGTGCAGGTAACCTTCACTGTCGCCTACCACGATATAACCGTTATACAGCACCGGTGAAGTCAGGTTACGGTGCAGCAGGTCACTTTGACGCCAGACGGTCACGCCGCCATCGGTGCTCAATGCCACTACACGGTCATCCTGATCGACCAGGTAGATGTGACCGGCATCGACGATCATATCGTGCACGGAGCCGATTTCACGCTTCCACAGGATCTGGCCAGAACGCAGGTCCATCGCCGTCAGGTTGCCGTTATAGGCCAGGGCGTACACCACGCCGTCCAGAATAATTGGAGTGGTATCCACATCCGCCAGGCGATCGATTTCCGTCGCGCCGGTTGGCTGGGAAATACGTTGCTGCCAGATAATCTGGCCCTGGTTCATCATCACCGCGCTGACGCGGCCATTATCCCCCCCCACAATAGCCGCACCAAAGGCGGTTGCCGGAGCTGATTCACCGCGCAGAGAGAGCGCAGGGACGTCGAGGTTAACCGTCCACTTCACGGCACCGTTGGTCTGATCCAGACCCTGCAGCATACCGTTGCTGGTGTGAACCAGCACCAGGCCATCGCTGGCTACAGGACGGGACAACACTTCACCCGATGCTTTGGTCTGCCAGGCAACAGAACCATCGCTGGTGTTCAGGGCATAAACCTGGCCGCGCTCGCTGCCGATATAGACATGACCACCATCAACCGACACGCCACCGGACAGCAGAGCTGGCAGGTTTTTCGAGAAAAAGCCGGTCTTCTCAGACAGATCAACTTTCCACTGCTCTTTGCCATCACCGGCATTCAGTGCTTTCACGATACCGAAACGATCGGCAGCATAAACGGTACTGTCTGACCAGCCCGGATGCAGGTTGGAGTAGTAATCACCCACGCCATCGCCAACTGAAGTGCTCCAGACTTTTTCCGGGGTAAACTGATTTTCAACTTTTGGCAGCGGCGACATTTTAACCACGTCTTCTTCGCCGCTGAACCATGAACATCCGCTGAGTAAAGTGACTGAAATCAGTCCCGGCAGAAGTATCTTACGCAATTCCATGAAATCCCTCTTGTGCCTGTTGAGGCCATTTTTACCCGTGGTGAACTTAACCCGGGAGATTATTCATTTTCATCTGCAGCATCTCTTTCAGCGCCGGAGACGCATCAGAGGCAATGCCTTTACTCCAGGCATCGCGGGCGCCTTTGGTATCACCCTTGCTGAGCAGCGCTTCGCCGCGCACATCGGCTACGATCGCTGTCCAGCCATCGCCTTTCACCGCGTCGAGGGTTTTCATCACTTCATCCGGCTGCTTCTGCTGCAGCTGGATACGCGCCAGGCGCAGATTCAGCACGGCCTGCAGGTTAGCATCTTTGGTGTCTTTCAGGCCGCTTTGCAGCTGGGCAACCGCTTTATCCAGCTGGTTACCGTCCACATAACGTTTTGCCAGATCCAGCGAAGCCAGCGCACCATAGGTGTTGCTGTTTTCGCTGGCAAATTTCGCCGCGGCATCCAGTGTCTCAGGCTTGCTGGTGTCCAGCGCCGTGGAAACCTGCTGATAAGCGGTCGAGGCTTCCTGATGGCTGCCTTCCTGGTGAGTAGTCCAGTAACGCCAGCCTGCCAGCGCGCCCACGCCAATAATCACGCCTACTACCAGAGCCTTGCCGTTCTGGGCAAAGAAGCTCTTGAGTGCGTCAACTTGTTCGTTCTCGTTGCTATAAACTTCCACGCAAACCTTCTCCTTAAATACCGGCTGTCTGGTTCAACAACGCTGTCAGCGTGGCTGTCACATCACGCTGTGCCAGCGTCTGCTGCTTGCCGTTACGTAAATCTTTAATCACCACTTCGCCATTAGCGACTTCTGACTCACCCAGTACCAGTGCGACGCGCGCGCCCCACTTGTCAGCACGGGCAAACTGCTTCTTGAAGTTACCACCACCAAAGTTGGTCATCAGCTTCAGAGATGGGTCTGCATCGCGCAGCTGCTCGGCCAGCAGCATTGCCGCTGACTGCACGCCCTGTCCCGAAGCGATAACATAGACATCGACAATGCGCGTCGGTTCAAATTCCGGATTAACTGCCTGCACCAGCAGCACCAGACGCTCCATTCCCATGGCGAAACCGACGGCTGGCGTGGCACGGCCACCCAACTGTTCCACCAGACCGTCATAACGGCCACCGCCACAAACAGTCCCCTGCGAGCCAAGGCTGCTGGTCACCCATTCGAAAACAGTCCGGTTGTAGTAGTCCAGTCCGCGCACCAGGCGCTGGTTAACGGTGTAGGCAATGCCTGCCGCTTCCAGCAGTTCGCACAGGCCGGCAAAGTGCTCACGAGACTCCTCGTCCAGGTGATCGGCCAGCTGTGGCGCATTGTTCAGCAGGGTCTGCACGTCCGGGTTTTTACTGTCCAGCACGCGCAGAGGATTGGTGTACATGCGGCGTTTACAGTCTTCGTCCAGCACTTCCTGATGCTGTTCCAGAAACGCCACCAGCGCGTCGCGGTAGTTGGCACGCGCTTCCAGCGAACCAATGGAGTTCAGCTCAAGGCTGACGTGCTCGGCAATGCCCAATGCTTTCCACCAGCGGGCCGTCATCATGATCATTTCAGCATCAATATCCGGACCCTGCAGGCCAAATACTTCCGCACCGATCTGATGGAACTGGCGATAGCGCCCTTTTTGTGGACGCTCATAGCGGAACATCGGTCCGGTGTACCACAGCCGCTGTTCCTGATTGTACAGCAGACCGTGTTCGATACCGGCACGCACGCAGCCTGCCGTTCCTTCCGGACGCAGCGTCAGGCTTTCACCGTTGCGGTCATCGAAGGTGTACATCTCTTTTTCAACCACGTCGGTGACTTCACCGATAGCGCGTTTGAATAACGGGGTCTGCTCTACAATCGGCAGGCGGATTTCGCTGTAACCATAGCTGGCCAGCACCTGCTTGAGGATCTGCTCAACACGCTGCCATACTACGGTGTCCGCGGGCAGGTAATCATTCATGCCGCGAATTGCCTGGATATTCTTCGCCACTACTTTTTTCTCACAATTGGATGTAATCGCAGAGCGGGGAACCGGACTCTGCGCTTCAGATTATTTTTCTACCTGCTGAACATCAATCCGGCGGGACTCATCCATCATCGCCGCTTTGGCTCGGATACGCGCCTCCAGCTGGTCGATCATGTCATTGTTATCCAGACGCTCGCGCAGACGCACGCCATCCTCGTAGAACCCGCTTTTCTTGTTGCTGCCGGTCACGCCCAGCGTGGAAACCAGCGCTTCGCCCGGTCCGTTCACCACGCAACCGATGATCGAAACATCCATCGGCGTGATGAGATCTTCCAGACGCTGTTCCAGCTCGTTCACCGTGCCGATCACGTCAAACTCCTGACGCGAGCAGGTCGGACAGGCAATGAAGTTGATGCCGCGTGAACGGATACGCAGGGATTTCAGGATATCGAACCCGACCTTCACCTCTTCCACCGGATCGGCTGCCAGCGAAATACGCAGCGTGTCGCCAATGCCTTCAGAGAGCAGCAGTCCCAGACCGATGGCAGATTTCACCGCACCGGCCCGCGCACCACCCGCTTCGGTGATCCCCAGGTGCAGCGGCTGCTCGATCTGCTTCGCCAGCAGACGATAAGATTCAACGGCGAGGAATACGTCAGAGGCTTTCACGCTGACTTTGAACTGATCGAAGTTGAGGCGATCCAGATGATCGACGTGACGCATGGCGGATTCCAGCAGGGCCTGCGGCGTGGGTTCGCCGTATTTTTCCTGCAGGTCTTTCTCCAGCGATCCGGCATTCACGCCGATGCGGATAGGAATATTGTTGTAGCGAGCACAGTCAACCACCTGACGGATACGCTCTTCATTACCGATATTACCGGGGTTGATGCGCAGGCAGTCAACGCCGTATTCAGCAACTTTCAGGGCGATACGATAGTCGAAGTGGATATCAGCGACCAGGGGTACATCGACCTGTTGTTTAATCAGGCGGAAGGCTTCGGCAGCATCCATGGTGGGAACAGAAACGCGGACAATATCCACGCCAACGCGCTGAAGCGCCTTAATTTGATTCACCGTCGCGTCCACATCGGTGGTGCGCGTGTTGGTCATGGACTGAACGGCTATCGGCGCGCCGTCGCCCACTGGCACCTTGCCGACGTAAATGCGCTTCGATTTGCGGCGGATAATGGGTGCTTCGTTATGCATATTCTTTCTCCGAAATTACTCGCGACCAGAAAGATGCGTTATTGCGCACCGACTGTCAGGCGGGCAACCTGGTTGCTACGGATGAAACGACTCAAATCGACTGGCTGACCCTGATACTGGATCTGGACCGCGCCCGGTGCGCCAATTTTCAGGCGATACGGCGCAGTGCCAGTCAGGCTGAGTTTACCACCACTGCGCTGCATTCCGCTGAACAGTTTTTTGCCTGTAGCATCGGTCACTTCCAGCCAGCAGTCTTTGTCAAAGTTCATCACCAGCGCGTTAGCATCGGCGGCAGGCGCACTGACGCCAGCAGCACCGGTAGGCATCTGCCCGTTGGCGCTGCTGTCAACCGGAGCCTGGCTGGGTGAAACCGCCACTGGCTGGTTCGCATCGGCGGCCGGAGCTGAAGTTTGAGCCGGAGCGGCTGCCGCAGCATTATCTGCTGTTGGTGCAGCTGCGGCCGGAGCTGGCGCCGCTGAAGGCGTCTCAGCTGGCACGCTTTCAGCCGCAGTGTTGTTTGTTGCAGGCGCACTGTCTGAACTGTTACTGTCGCCCAGCGGGATAGACTGGCTGTTATTGTCGCCGCTGGTTCCCGAGTTCTGATCGGCCATCGACACCAGATCATCCTGTGCCGCTTTATGATTCTGCCACCACCAGGCCCCAGTCAGGCCGACCACCACAAACAGCACCAGCCAGGTAAAGATCATCAGCCAGCCATCGCGCTTTTTACGGCGTTTGCCCAGTGAAAAACTCTGCATCGGCTCGACTTTTGCCGCGCGAACAGGAGCCTGTTTCGCCATCATCGGCAGCAGTTCCTCTTCCGGTACGTGAACCAGACGCGCATAAGAGCGGATATAGCCACGCAGGAAGGTCGACGCCAGATCGGCCGGCGACTTGTCCTCTTCAAGGTCACGGACGGTAGAAAGTTTCAGGCACAGGCGCTCAGCTACGTTCTGCTGAGTCAGGCCCATTTCTTCACGGGCTGCACGCAGGCGCTGGCCTGTGGAGTTTACTGCTGAGTTATCTTGAGTGGCTTCAGTATTCATTAGCTAAAAAATGCAGGTACTGTATCGATTGTGGAAAATTTCGCGCCAGCTGCTCTCCTGCCTGCTTTACGCTTTCAGGGTGCCCGGCCAGCGCGGCGAAGCGAATCTCTAACCACAAGCTTTCTGCCGAAGCAGCAAAGTTGCGCTGATAAACATCTAACAAGAGCTGCGACGTATCGCGCTCACTCTTTCCAAATCGCCTTTCGGCTTCTGCCAGCAGCGCCAGCCCTTTTTGCGGATCGTCTCGCGTCGCCGCATTCAGCGCCACTTGCGCCTTTTGCTTCTCTCCGGCAAGGAGATAACAATAACCGGCATTTTCCAACGCATCCTTCCGGCCGCCGTTTTCTGATAATTCAGCGGCTTTGCTGAACTGCTGCTGAGCCGCATCATACTGCCCTAAACTACAGAGAAACGCACCGTAATTATTGATTACATCACGGTTTTGTCCTGCCAGCAGCAGAGCATTCTGGTAGTAGCGCCCCGCCGCATCCCGATCGCCCGCCCGTTGCTGATAACGAGCCATCGCCAATTGACAGCGATAATCTTTCGATGCCAGCCGCAGCGCCTGAGACAAATTGCGCTGCGCCGGGGGTAATTCGTTGCGGGCGAGATAGTCGAGCCCTAACTGTAGCCTCGTCTGTACCAGTCCGCTGTGCTCTGGTGACTGGCTGCAGGCGGTGAGCAGCGCTGCCAGCCAGATCGGTAATCCTTTACCCATAGTGCCTCCTGATTCGATAGAGGCATACTACGCCGATCGAATCAGGGCTGACAGCCGCCCCGGACCTGAATATTCAGCTTTCAGAGCGCTTTCACAGAAATCGACTCACCGGCCATTTTTTTACGCAGTGTACGCTTGGTACGGTCAATCACCTCACCGGCCAGCTGACCACAGGCCGCATCGATATCATCACCACGAGTCTTACGCACAATAGTGGTAAAACCGTAATCCATCAACACTTTAGAGAAGCGATCGATGCGACTGTTCGAACTGCGACCATACGGAGCGCCCGGGAAGGGATTCCACGGGATCAGGTTGATTTTGCACGGCGTGTTCTTCAGCAATGCCGCCAGTTCATGGGCGTTATCGGTGCTGTCGTTGATGTGATCAAGCATCACATATTCGATGGTCACGCGGCCCTGATTGGCATTGGACTTGCCGATATAGCGGCTGACGGCCCCTAAAAAAGTCTCGATATTATACTTTTTATTAATCGGAACAATTTCGTCACGAATTGTGTCATTCGGAGCATGCAGAGAGATAGCCAATGCGACATCAATCATATCGCCCAGCTTGTCCAGCGCGGGAACAACGCCCGAAGTGGACAGGGTCACGCGGCGTTTGGACAGGCCAAAGCCGAAGTCGTCCAGCATGATTTCCATCGCCGGAACCACATTATTCAGGTTGAGCAACGGCTCCCCCATTCCCATCATCACCACGTTGGTGATTGGGCGCTGGCCGGTAATTTTTGACGCGCCGATAATTTTTGCCGCACGCCAGACCTGACCAATGATTTCAGAAACGCGCAGGTTACGGTTAAATCCTTGCTGAGCGGTGGAGCAGAATTTGCATTCCAGCGCACAGCCAACCTGGGAAGAGACGCACAGAGTGGCGCGATCTTTTTCCGGGATGTAAACAGTTTCGACCTGCTGGCCGCCAACGGTGATGGCCCATTTGATGGTGCCATCAGATGAACGTTGCTCTTCCGCCACTTCCGGTGCGCGGATCTCGGCCAGCTCTTTCAGCTTGCCACGGAAGACTTTGTTGATGTCGGTCATCTTATCGAAATCATCACAGCAGTAGTGATAAATCCACTTCATCACCTGATCGGCACGAAACGGTTTTTCGCCCAGACTGGCGAAGAACTCGCGCATTTGCTGGCGATTCAGATCGAGCAGGTTGATTTTTTCTTTTTTTGGCGTGGCGATCGCAAGGGATGCAGACGACGGAGTCACAATGTGTTCAGACATAATTTTCTCTGGCCTCGTTATTACACGTTATGGCGCTGGGGTTGAGTGATATAAATGAAACGCCCCTGCTGAGCATACTCTCATCAGGGGCGCATTATTGTACAAGCGTGGAACGACAGGTTAAAGCGCGTCAGCAAAATAATTTGTAAACGCCCTGCGCCACTCAGGCAATAATCTTAAATCTTAGCGGGTGCGCGGGCAAATTTCGCCTTCGCCGAAGAAATAAGCGATTTCGCGGGCGGCAGATTCAGCAGAATCTGAACCGTGGGTGGCGTTCTCGGTGAAGCTGTCAGCGTAGTCAGCTCGCAGGGTACCGGCCAGAGCGTTAGCCGGGTTAGTGGCACCCATCAGATCACGGTGACGCTGAACGGCGTTTTCGCCTTCCAGCACGGAAACGACTACCGGACCAGAAGTCATGAATTCAACCAGGCCGTCGAAGAAAGGCTTGCCCTGGTGCTCCGCGTAGAAGCCTTCAGCCTGCTCTTTGCTCAGGTGCAGCATTTTGCTGCCGACAATTTTGAAGCCAGCGCTTTCAAAACGGTTAAAGATGGCACCAATCACGTTTTTTGCCACCGCGTTCGGTTTTACGATAGAAAAAGTACGTTCAATAGTCATATGGACCCCTGTTTGATGTCGAGTGTGGCCAGTGAAAGACTCCCTGGCCCGGAAAATGGCGCAGATTATAGGGGTCATCCGCTGGCTTGCCTATCGGAGATTCAACAAATTATTAAAAAAAACCGCTTTAATTCCACAACTTTATAACGGTTTTCAGCTATTTTACAGAAGAACTTGAGATGCCCGCCAGGATGGCGGACACTCAGGAGAATGACACCCACTACGAGGCCGCTATGACATCCTCTTTCTTCGTGACCGCCGACTGGCTGGCGGAACATTATTCTGATGAAAACATTCAGGTTATCGACGTGCGCATGCTGCCACCCGGTCAGGAAAAAGTGCGAAATATCACGGCGGAATATCAGGCCAAACATCTGCCCGGCGCACCCTTTTTTGATATTGAAGCGCTCTCCGATCACACCAGTCCTTATCCGCATATGATGCCGCGCGCCGAGTCGTTTGCCGTCGCCATGCGCGAGCTTGGGGTAAGCAGTGATAAACATCTGGTGGTCTACGATGAGGGTAACCTCTTTTCCGCTCCGCGTGCCTGGTGGATGCTGCGCCAGTTTGGCGTGGAGGAAGTTTCAATCCTCGCCGGTGGCCTGAAGGGCTGGGAAGACGCAGGTCAGCCGCTGGAAACCGGTGCCGTTACGCTGCCGGAAGGCGAGTTCGACGTCAGCTTTGATCCGAAGGCAATCAAACGCATTACCGATATGATGCTGATCAGCCATGAAGGCGGCACACAGATTGTCGATGCCCGGGCGGCAAACCGCTTCAAAGGTGAGGTGGATGAACCGCGCCCGGGTCTGCATCGCGGGCATATCCCTGGCAGCAAAAACGTGCCATGGAATGACCTGGTGGAAAACGGCCAGCTGAAACCGGCTGATGAGCTGCAAGCGATTTTCCAGCGTCAGGGCGTGAATCTGGACGAGCCGGTGGTGGCAAGCTGTGGTTCCGGCGTGACTGCGGTGGTAGTGATTCTGGCGCTGACCACGCTGGGCGCAAAAAATGTCAGGTTGTATGACGGTTCATGGGGTGAATGGGGCAGCCGCGACGATCTGCCGATTGCCACACAGCTGAAATAACAGCATTTCGCCATGAAAAGAACCGTTTCCCGTAAAGGTGAAACGGTTCTTTTTCCATATACTCTAATAGCGGGTATTCATCCAGAGAATCACAATATATCACCGTCTCTGCCGCCTGGTCCGGTAAAGGCTTTCAGCTTCCGTCGCCGGGCATGGTGAGAGGGACAGACATTTCATTGCGGAACAGATTATTCGGATCGACGGCTTGTTTGGTGGCAACCAGCGTTGCAGCTTTGTCACCGTAATACAGCGTCATCCATTGCGGGTCCTCCGTCGCATGGTCGGCAGCAGTATATTTCATATCGACATCCGGGTAGTTGATATAACAGCCCTGATAATGACCATCGTCGGCATAAGGTTTGCCCCCCTGGTCAGCAAAATAAGCGGTATAGAGTTTCTGCATCCAGGAAATACAATGCGCATCATTCTCGGGCTTGGTCCAGTAGACCTGAAATTGTGATTTTAATAACGAGCTTCGCTGAAAGACGGCGGTCGGATTCGTGGTTTCATTGTTGGTATTAATACAACCACCATACGAATCGATTTGCACCAGAGCCTGATTCAACAGAGGATCGTCCGCGCCATTAAGGTTATCCCACAGGGCTGTGATTTCTGTGTCTCCAAAATTTGCCACATGGTAAACAGATTTATATTTTCCGCGCTGGTTATCGCCTGAGCCATTAAGTGTTTGCGTGGCATACAGCCAGTCCATTAATCGGGCATCACTGGCCGCATCTCTGAAGGGGCGTTTTTTCACCGCTGTCCCTATTGCGCCATAACGCATGCCGGTTTCCACCACTGAAGGCGTTATCCCCGCAGCGTTGTTCATGGTAGCCACAAAGTCATTAAACGGCGCAGCCTGACCCGTGCCATCAACGCGCCCGTCACTTCCGGTATACTGCACCAGTAGATGAATATCGCCGGTGGAGCGATGCTGGAGTTTGAGCAGGCTAAAAAGGCCGCCATTCGCCAGGGTTGGATCGCTGCTGTTCCACTCACTATCATGAGTCGAGAACCATTGCCAGTAGGCTTTGAGAAACTGACCAAATTGCTCTTTAGAACTGAAACCACTCCACGGATAGGCTAGCGACAGTAAATAGACCTGCTGAGGGGCTGGCGGCAAGGCCGCATAATAATAATTAAGGATAATACCGAAGTTTCCGCCACCACCCCCACGGCAGGCGATAAACAATTCCCTGTCGGTACCCGTGCTGTTCAGATTCACGTGTTTAGCAACGAGCGAGTTCCCGTCGGTTTCCGGCACCAAAATATCGATTCCTGACAGCCAGTCAACGGTTAAGCCATGTAAGCGGGACAGTAAACCGTATCCTCCTCCCGTCACATGCCCCCCCGAACCGACTGAATAGCAGGACCCACCGGGAACCGTGCAGTTTGTCAGTTTGTATAAGCTGACATAACCATCCCAGTTTTGATTTCCTGTTGCTGCCCGGAACTGATAATTCACATCAGGATCGTAAGGCGAGGAGATATTTCCCTCAGCGCTGTACTCCATACCCACCATCAGCCCCAGGTCAATAATCGCCAGAGGGGTGCTTTCTTCTCCTGACAATTTATTGCTGACAAATCCCTCATAGCAGTGCCCGCCACTGCGAACCGTTATCCGCTGATTGTTGGCAAGCGCTGTATTCGCCGCCTTCAGAACATCACTGGCGGTCTGGCAAACATAGACCGCATCGGCATCTTTGCCGCTTTCCGGCCAGCGCAGATTAAAGCCTTTTTTGACGGTTTCAAACCGGGGGTCGCTATTATCGATCAGGATAAAATCACTCATGACATTTCCTTTTGTATTGAATTTGAAAAAGCGTTGTAAAACCATCAAATGATAGATGCCATGTGGACTTATTTCAATATCAATAAATAGAAGATAATAATAAAAACAAAGCGATAAATAAAAAAAATGATAAAACCAAGTCCACAACTCAGCAGCAGAGACTTTTAACATTCATCATTTTCTGTAATGGTTTTCACTAAACACAGTAACGCTATTTCGATTTATTTTTATGACACGATTCACAAAAAAAGCGTTAATAAATTAATAATGTCGTGAAAGGAAGGAAAAAAGAGTGCGTTAACCGCCCCCCCCAACAACAGAAAGCCCTGAGCCGTCAGGCAGCTCAGGGCCGGATTACGCATTATTTAGCGTTATTTGCTCTGCCTGAACTCCCGCAGAAAACTGCCCCACCTGCGCTCATAAAAGGGGGTAATGTGGGCGGTAAAGAAGTGACTGATGCCCTTTTCATTTTCCACCACTTCACAGAGATCAACCGGCTCATCTTCCAGAAGCGTGTCAGTAGCAACGCTGCCTGCCGCACGAATGATGGTTTCAATATCGCTGTCAGCTTCGATCCCAATCAACAAGTTGGGTTGCTCTTCCGCCGACTCTTTGATGTGGGCAATATAGGCCCGGCGAACCTGCTTGTGTCTGATAAACAGCGTCGTCAGCGAAGCAATCATTTGCGCTGGCGGTTCAGCAATTTCAGAAAGCAGCAGTGAAGTGCCTCCTTCCAGCACGGTTTGCTGACTCAGAGCATTGCCGCCCTCACCCAGCAGATTGCCGATCTCACGAGGAGAGAACTCCTTGCCGGAAGGCAGTTTTGGGTTGAGGAACAGCGTTTCGCCCAGCGTCATTTCAAACAGCGTGCGCACCGGCATCACCAGAAAGGGCTGCTCTTCGCTGACCGCCTGCTCCATAGCGCTGACCGAGGTGAAGAAAGGAATGACCGTGGTGCCATCATCTTTCTCCCAGTGCCGTAAATCCACCTGAGCGGTGGCCGCGATTTCGCCCTCTTCCGCACTTTCTCCGGGCACCCAGACGCTGGCATCCATCAGCAAAGAGAAGAATTCCGGGCGATGTGCTGGCTCAGTTGCCGCCAGTTTCAGCACCTCTTCAAGGCGCAGATTGTTTTCATTCATTGATCGGTCCAGTCAACGGCATCAGCTTTCCGCCCAGGTGAGCAGGCAGGAAAGCTGTGATGGCAGATTATTTCAGCAGCATATTAGCAACGGTACGCACGCCCAGGCCGGTCGCCCCGGCGGACCACTGATCCACAGCCCCTTTACGGTAGGTGGCGGAACAGTCAATGTGCAGCCAGCCCTTCTGGTAGCGCTTCACAAAATGCGACAGGAACGCTGCCGCAGAGCTGGCACCAGCAGTGTGTGAAGGAGCTGCAATGTTGTTCAGATCGGCAAAGTTAGACGGCAGATGGCTGCGATGGAACTCGGCCAGCGGCAGACGCCAGAACGGCTCATTTTCACCTGCAGCACTGCTGAGCAGCGACTGAGCCAGCTGGTCATCAAAGCTGAACAGCGCATGGTAATCATTGCCCAGCGCTGTTTTGGCGGCACCGGTCAGCGTGGCAGCATCGATCAGCAACTCAGGATTTTGTTCGCTGGCGTCAATCAGACCATCCGCCAGCACCAGACGACCTTCCGCATCGGTGTTCATCACTTCCACGGTTTTGCCGTTACGGTAGCTGATGATGTCGCCCAGGCGGAACGCATTGCCGCTCACCATGTTGTCGGCGCAGCACAGATACAGCTTCACACGTTTTTTCAGACCACGGCTGACGGCCAGCGCCAGCGCACCGGTCAGGGTAGCTGCGCCGCCCATGTCCGATTTCATCGAATCCATTGAACCGCTCGGCTTCAGGCTGTAGCCGCCGGTATCGAAGGTAATGCCTTTGCCAACCAGGCAGGCAAACACCGGGGCGTTTTCATCACCGGTTGGATTGTAGTCCAGCGCCAGCAGCGCCGGGAGGCGGGATGAGCCACGCCCCACGGTGTGCAGGCCCATATAGCCCTGGTTACGCAGATCGTCGCCTTTAGTGATGCGGTAGCTGACGCTTTCGCCGCCCACATCGCTCAGCAGGTCAACCGCACGCTGAGTCAGCTGTGACGGGCTGAGATCTTCCGCGGGCAGATTGATGGTGTCACGCACCCAGTCGATAATTTTCAGGCGACGTTCAAATTCCGCGCTGTCAGCCTCACTCAGTGCTGCCCACTCAACTTTACGTTCGCCTTTCGGGCCGCGATAGCCCTGCCAGAATGCCCAGCTTTTCTCCAGATCCCAGTCGCCGCTCAGGGTAACGTGGCGGATGCCCTGGCCGTCAATTTTACGGGCCGCGCGCTGGATGGTGGTCAGCGCGTCGCTGCCCGTCAGATGAATGGTCATGCCACTGTCGTTGCTGGTCAGGGTAGCTTTTTCCCCCCAGCGCTGATCTGCCGCTGCCGTTGACAGTGTTATTTTCATTGAAGTCGTTGTCATCGCATGGCTCCTTGTTTGAACTTCATAAGGTCCGTCGTAAAACGGTCGGACACTACAATAAACCTTTCTGCGTCATCGTCTATGGTGACTTACAGAATTCATCCACGTTCGCGCAGGCGGGTAATGGCTTTCTGCACCAGAGGAATGGCAAAATCAATCTCCTCTTCAGTGGTGAAGCGCCCCAAAGAGAAACGCAGCGAGCTGTGCGCCAGCTCGTCAGACAGCCCCAGCGCGCTCAGCACGTAGGAAGGTTCCAGGCTGGCCGAGGTGCAGGCTGAACCGGATGAAAGCGCCAGATCTTTCAGCGCCATAATCAGCGTTTCGCCATCCACACCGCCAAAGCTGATATTGAGTATATTGGGTGCGCCCTGCTCAAGATCGCCATTCAGTGTCACATCTTCAAGCTTGCTGATACCTTCCCACAACTTTTTGCGCAGCACCGCCAGACGTGCCATTTCAGCAGTCATCTCTTCTTTAGCAATACGGTACGCCTCCCCCATTCCGACAATCTGATGGACGGGAAGCGTGCCGGAACGCATGCCGCGCTCATGCCCACCACCGTGGATCTGCGCTGCGATACGGATGCGGGGCTTGCGACGCACGTATAACCCTCCGATACCTTTCGGGCCGTAAATTTTATGGGCAGAGAAAGAGACAAGATCAACATTGATCTGGCTGACATCCAGCGGGAGTTTGCCAACACTTTGCGTGGCATCGACATGGAACAGGATATCGCGGGTACGGCACAGCTCGCCAATCGCGGCGATGTCCTGCACGATGCCGATCTCGTTGTTAACATGCATGATCGACACAAGAATGGTGTCATTGCGCAGCGCGGCTTCGAGTTGCTGCAGATCGATCAGGCCGTTACGTTGCGGTACGAGGTAAGTTACCGCGAAACCTTCGCGCTCAAGCTGGGCACAGGTATCCAGCACCGCTTTATGTTCGGTCTGGCTGGTGATGATATGGCGGCCTCTTTCCTGATGGAGATGGGCTGCACCTTTGATCGCCAGGTTATCGGATTCCGTGGCACCGGAAGTGAAAACGATCTCGCGTGGGTCGGCACCGATCAGCTCTGCCACCTGGTTGCGGGCCACATCAACGGCTTCTTCAGCCTGCCAGCCAAAGCGGTGTGAACGGGAAGCTGGATTGCCAAACGTGCCGTCCATGGTCAGGAACTGCACCATTTTTTCAGCAACGCGGGGATCGGCAGGGGTGGTGGCGGCGTAATCGAGATAGACAGGGACTTTCATTGCAGTTGAACTCCGTATATAACGTCATTCAATGCTGTCTGGCTGGGCTCAGCTCCTGTCGTCCCCGTGACGACGGACGACAGGCTTCGCCTTAAAGGCAATCAGGCACGCAGATTGACGTTAATAGTTTCATGCATGCGGCCATTTGGCACACGTGCTTTTTCAGTATTGTTCTGACGGTCGGCCACATCCAGAATCTCCTGGTTGTTAACCAGCTCAGCCAGCGTAATGTTGTTCAGGAAGTCGCTGATGCGCTCACTGAGGTCACGCCACAGAACGTGAGTCAGGCAGCGTTCGCCGCCCTGGCAGCCTTCTTTGCCCTGACACTTGGTGGCGTCAACCGACTCGTCCACGGCAGTGATCACTGCGCCAACCGCGATAGCGTTCGACTCTTTACCCAACAGGTAACCGCCACCCGGACCACGTACGCTGGCCACCAGGCCATTTTTACGCAGGCGGGAGAACAGCTGCTCGAGATAAGAGAGGGAGATCCCCTGACGCTCGGAAATATCAGCTAACGGTACAGGCCCTTCGTGGGAGTGAAGAGCAACGTCGAGCATAGCAGTAACGGCATAACGGCCTTTGGATGTCAGTCTCATGGCGTAAACGACCTCGGTTGTACCCTGGTGGGCTTAACGAAAAGATGGTCGCAAGTCTGCCATTCCTGAGTGATTTGGTCAACTATTTAACCAAGTGTTTTACTCAACTATTGTTGCCATTACTGCTAGCTATTTTTGCTTACTTTTCGCCCCTGTTTTTTTCCAGCGAAGAGAGCATGCCACGCAGGATATTCAGCTCATCACGCTCCGGACGGGCACGGGTATACAAGCGGCGCATTTTGCTCATCACTTGCCCCGGACTGCCTTCACGTATAAAGCCGCTATTAACCATCATCTGCTCCATATGCTGATAGAAGCGTTCGAGATCGTCGATCAGCGGATAAGGTGACTCTTCACCTGAAGGCTGCGGCTGCGTGCTCTCCTGCGTCTGCAGGAAGGCCATCCGCACTTCATAAGCGATGATCTGCACCGCCATCGCCAGGTTCAGCGAGCTGTATTCCGGATTAGCCGCGATAGCCACATGGTAATGGCACTTCTGCAGCTCTTCATTGGTCAGGCCAACGCGCTCGCGGCCAAAGACCAGTGCGACCGGAGCCTGTTGCCCCTCCTGCACGCTTTTGATTCCACATTCACGCGGATCGAGCATTGGCCATGGCAGAGATCGGGAACGGGCGCTGGTGCCCACCACCAGGCTGCAGCCAGCCAGCGCTTCGTCGAGGGTGTCGACGATGTGGGCTTCGCCAATCACATCACTGGCCCCGGCAGCCAGAGCAATGGCCTGAGAATCAGGTTTGACGAGCGGGTTGACCAGATACAGGTTGGTTAAGCCCATGGTTTTCATCGCGCGAGCGACAGAACCCATATTGCCGGTGTGAGAAGTTTCCACCAGCACGATTCGGATATTTTGCAGCATAGGGAAGTCAGGTCTGTGAGATAATTTGACGATGCTAACATATTTTCAGGACAGATGGCGTTCTCCCTGTTATAATCCGCGCCGTTTTCCCGTTCTTTAACATCCAGTGAGAGAGACCGATGCATCCGATGCTCAACATCGCCGTGCGCGCTGCGCGTAAGGCCGGAAATTTAATTGCCAAGAACTATGAAACCCCGGACGCCGTCGAAGCCAGCCAGAAAGGCAGCAACGACTTCGTTACCAATGTTGACCGCGACGCCGAGCGCCTGATTATTGAGGTGATCCGCAAGTCTTACCCGAAGCACACCATTATTACTGAAGAGAGTGGTGAGTTAGCCGGTGAAGACCAGGATGTGCAATGGGTTATCGATCCACTGGATGGCACCACCAACTTCATCAAGCGTCTCCCTCACTTCTCCGTTTCTGTCGCCGTGCGCATCAAAGGCCGCACCGAAGTCGCCGTGGTTTATGATCCAATGCGCAATGAGCTGTTCAGCGCGGCTCGTGGTCAGGGTGCTCAGCTGAACGGTTATCGCCTGCGCGGTGGTACAGCACGCGATCTGGACGGCACCATCCTGGCGACAGGCTTCCCGTTCAAGCTAAAACAGCATGCAACTCCTTACATCAATATCGTTGGCAAACTGTTTAACCAGTGTGCGGATTTCCGTCGTACCGGTTCAGCCGCGCTGGATCTGGCCTACGTTGCCGCTGGCCGTGTAGACGGTTATTTTGAAATCGGCCTGAAGCCATGGGATTTCGCAGGCGGTGAACTGCTGGTGCGTGAAGCTGGCGGCCTGGTGACTGACTTTGTTGGCGCTCACGGTTACATGACTTCCGGCAACATCGTGGCGGGTAATCCGCGCGTGGTGAAAGCGATGCTGGCTACCATGCGTGACGAGCTGAGCGAAGCGCTGAAGCGCTAAGTTTGCAGTTATGAGTGGGAAGTTTTTTTCAAACGACCGCCCAACTCAAAGTGAGGGGAACCCTGGCCGGGAATAAAGCGTCTCGTGCCATGGACGGCAGGAGTCGAGCTGCCACGGATGGCGTTGTTTGCGTCTTTATGAGCGGCCAGGGTTCCCCGAACAGTCACTGTTTTTATCAGGACTGACTGTATGCACTTTTTTTCAGGTTTGCGGCCAGTTTTCACCGCAGAAACATCGGCCGGATGCCACCCACCATCTCTGGCCTGGCGCTGAACCACAGCATCATCCCTGCCGCTATCAGCAACACGCCCCCCGTCAGCGACAAACAAGACCACCCCACTTTCTGCCAGCCTGCCGGTGAAGCATTGCGGCTGAGCTTTATCGCCAGCACCCGGGAAACCTGCACCAGCAGGGCCATTGCCGAAACGGTCATCGCCGTCCCGACCGCCATAGCCAGCGCCGAAAGCACGCCCCACCAGTACACGCCAATGACTTTCGAAAACAGCAGCATCATAATCGCCCCGGAACAGGGACGCAGCCCCATAGACAGTACCACAATCGCTTTGGTTCTGCCGTTGACCGCCTTACCGAGCATCTCACTGTCCGGCACGTGCTGATGTCCACAGCCGCAGTCCGCGCTGTGCTGGTGACCGACAGGCACAATCCGCCGGATAGTCATGGTGTCCGGAGTACGGAGCGCCTTAACAATCTTACCGAGCGCGCGCCAGCACAGCCACAGCCCCAGCCCGGCCACCAGCAGATAGCTGCCCTTCTCCAGCCAGTAACTGCTGATATGCAGCTGGCGAGAGGAGAGTTTCAGCACCACCAGCATGACCGTCACCAGCGCTATCGCCACCCCGCCCTGCACCACCGCCGCCATCATCGTCAACTGCAGGCTGGTTTTCACTTTCGTGGGGTGTGTTGCCAGGAAAGTGGCGATCACCACCTTGCCGTGCCCCGGTCCCAGTGCGTGCAGCACGCCGTAGATCAAACTGAAGCCCATCAGCGCCAGCCCGGCCTGATGGGGATGAGTAGCAACCTGCTGCAGCAGCGTAGTCATCTGCTGATGCAGGGTTTTCTGCCAGAATATGCTTTGCAACAAAATCTGCGGCCAGTGCAGCCAGACGGCCACACCTGCGGCCAGCAACAGAGCCAGCAAAACAAACAGCGGCCATATCTGCAGCCAGCCAGCGGTTCCGGATTTCTGCGGCAGGGAATTTACTGACATGTCAGCGTCACCGTCTGGGCAAATTGCTTGCCAAGATCCATATCTTCAGGTGGCGCATCGGCTTTATCCAGCGACAGCGCGTAAGCCTGCATTGAAGCATTGGGTTTGGGGGTATGCAGCGAAAACTGACACTGCTTTGCCAGTTCGGGCGGGATATGCAGGCACTTTTCAGAGTCGTAATACATATCGACAAAATAGCTTGGGTCGAAGGTGGAGAAAGTGTAGCGCTGACCAGCCAGTGACCGTGGCTCACCCAACGGCAGAATAAAGTCCAGCACGGCTTTATGTCCTTCTCTGGAAAGTGAATATTCTGGCGGCAGATTATCGAATTTTACCGCCTTACCCTCATGCCAGAACTCGCTGAAGTAGTGCTGACCCAGTACGTTTGCCATAACCTGTGCCGCCAGCTTTTTCCATACCACCGACCCCGGCTTTGCCTCGCCCGCATCATAAAGCAGATCGGCGGAGGTGATTTCGTCCATCACCCAGTGCATTTTCAGCCCGGTCAGCTGATTATCCTTGTGCACCAGCGTGGCCTGCATATCAATAAAGCTGTGCGGATGGCTCCAGGCCAGCGGCGTGGCTGCCAGCAGTATGGCACCGATCGTCAGCCCGGTGAGCATGTTATAACGTAACAAATTTTGTTCCCTCTGCTTGTCAGGCAAAAAATTCTGTGACCTGCCTTATAAGCTATGAATAAATCTGGCCTCTGCGGGCTCAAAAGGCTGCAACCACGCTATTCTTAGCGGTGTTACTCTTGACCAGGATTGCAGACGATGAGCTTACCCTCACCACAACCTTCTGCCTTCTCCGGCCCGCAGCGTCACTGCCACCTGCTATTAATGCTTTATCTCCCGGACTTCACCGTAAACCTTGATTCTCTTTGTCAGCTCAACGGGGTGGATCGGTCGGTTACCCGGCAAGATATAGCGGAGGTGGCAGAAGAAATCCAGCGCTATCACCGGCTTGCCCTCACTCAGGATGCAAACGGCAGCTTCCGGATTGACGGCAGGGAGCTGGACCAGCGGCTGTGCCTGCTGCACTGGCTGCGGCGAGGTCTGCGGCTTGCACCTGATTTCGTCCGCCACCGCTTCGCCCCGGCGATTAAACAGCAGCTGAAAGCCCTGCAGACGGAAAAAGCGCTGTACGATGAGCACAATCTGAATGCCCTGGTGCAGCACTGCGCTCAGGGACTTTCGCGTGAGTTCACCAGCCGCGACTGCCAGTTTTTGCAGATTTTCATGCAGCATTCACTCTGCCGCCGTACCCCTACCGAATTCAGTGAAGCTCAACAGGCATGGCTGATTTCACGCATCGAACATCAGGTGGCACAGGAGGTTGTGCGTCACTGGCAGAAACGGTGTAAAACCGCACCGGATGCCAGCGAAGTCTGGCTGTATGCCCTGCTGTTCAGCCAGATGCACGCGCCTGCGGCTGACAATGCCTGCCATGGGTATGAGCTGCGTTTGCTGGAAGCCGTCCGGCAGATAGCAGATCGATTCCAGACGTTGTCCGAAATGCGCTTTAGTGATGAAAAGGGATTGTGTTCACAGCTTTATACTCATCTTGCTCAGGCACTGGAACGCAGCCTGTTCGGAATTGGTATCGATAACAGCCTGACTGAAGAGGTGGTACGGCTTTATCCCCGCCTGTTGCGGACCACTCAGGAAGCGGTAAGTGACTTTGAGCAGCTCTATGGCCTGCATTTCTCGCAGGAGGAGCTGGGGCTGATAGCAATTATTTTTGGCGCGTGGCTGATGCAGGAGAATGCGCTACAGGAAAAACAGGTGCTGCTGCTGACCGGGAAAGATCCTCAGCTGGAACAGGCCGTGGAGCAGCAGCTGAGGGAACTGACGCTGTTGCCGCTGAATATTAAATATCTCGAGGTGGATGAGTATCAGCGTAGCAGTGCGCCGAAAGGGATTGCGCTGGTTATTACCCCTTATGCCACCCCTCTGCCACTCTACTCACCGCCGCTGATCCACGCCGAACTGCCCCTGCAGGCTCACCAGCAGCACCGTATCAGGATGCTGCTGGAGTCATAATTACGCCATTCCGGGCCGCAGAAACAGCACCGTGCTCCCCAGCACCGACATCGCCCCATCGCTTAGAGAAAGGCCGGAGCAGAGTTCGCTTATGCGTAGACCGGGAAGCGCGCGCAGATATCCAGCACCTGCTTCTTCACACGTTCCTGAACGCCTTCGTCATTGATATTGTCGAGAATATCGCAGATCCAGCCAGCCAGCTCGCGAACTTCGGCTTCTTTAAAGCCACGGCGGGTTACCGCAGGTGAACCGATGCGAATACCGGAAGTCACAAACGGGCTTTTTGGGTCATCAGGGACACTGTTTTTGTTCACGGTGATATTAGCGCGACCCAGGGCAGCATCAGCTTCTTTACCGGTCAGATTTTTGTCCACCAGGTCCAGCAGGAACAGGTGGTTATGGGTACCACCGGAAACCACTTTGTATCCGCGCTCCAGCACCACTTCCACCATGGCTTTGGCGTTTTTAGCAACCTGCTGCTGGTAAATTTTGAACTCAGGCTCCATCGCTTCTTTCAGCGCTACCGCTTTACCGGCAATCACGTGCATCAGCGGGCCGCCCTGGCCGCCAGGGAAGACAGCAGAGTTCAGCTTCTTATACAGATCTTCATCACCGCCTTTAGCCAGGATCAGGCCGCCACGTGGACCTGCCAGGGTTTTGTGGGTGGTGGTGGTCACGATGTGCGCGTGAGGTACCGGGTTCGGGTAGACGTCTGCAGCGATCAGACCGGCTACGTGCGCCATGTCCACGAACAAATATGCGCCGATGCTGTCAGCGATTTCACGCATTTTTGCCCAGTCACAGACACCGGAATAAGCCGAGAAACCACCTATGATCATTTTTGGCTTGTGCTTCTGCGCCTGCGCAGCCAGATCTTCGTAATCAATTTTGCCGGTTTCGTCGATGCCGTAAGGCACCACATTGTAGAGCTTGCCGGACAGGTTAACCGGTGAACCGTGAGTCAGGTGACCACCGTGCGCCAGGTTCATTCCGAGAATGGTATCGCCCGGCTGCAGCAGCGCGGTGTACACCGCGAAGTTAGCCTGTGAACCAGAGTGCGGCTGCACGTTAGCATAGTCAGCACCGAACAGTGCTTTCGCACGGTCGATAGCCAGCTGCTCAACGATATCAACATACTCGCAGCCGCCGTAGTAACGCTTGCCCGGATAGCCTTCGGCATATTTGTTGGTCAGCTGAGACCCTTGTGCCTGCATGACACGCGGACTGGTGTAGTTTTCAGAAGCAATCAGTTCAATATGCTCTTCCTGACGCACTTTCTCTTGCTCCATTGCCTGCCATAACTCGGCATCATAATCGGCAATATTCATATCACGCTTTAACATCCGCTTCTCCTGACTCAGCTAACTAATATTCGGCATTGGACGGCCCGTTTGGGCTAAGGCCAACAGTGTAAACTGTTTTACCCACCGAGCGGTAGCCGGAAAGCGCGCTTTTTACGCAAACGATTGGCTTCAGTGCTGGCACGGTTTTTTTCCTCTTTTTTGCTACCCTTAGCTTCACGATATTTCATCATCATCCAGATGCAGTTCCTTCACATTGTTCACCAGTCTGTGGCGAAAAATGCCCCTGCCGCTTTAAGGTGTATTTACAATGCCTGTTAAAGCGCCATAAGATGCATTTAAAATACATCTTTGTAATTCATGCAAGGAGCTTTGCCATGTTAGACGCCAGGACCATCGCCACCGTTAAAGCCACTATTCCTGCCCTGCTCGCCACCGGCCCCCGCCTGACCGCCCATTTTTATGACCGCATGTTTGCGCACAATCCGGAGCTGAAGGACATTTTCAATATGAGCAACCAGCGCAACGGCAACCAGCGTGAAGCGCTGTTCAATGCGATCTACGCTTATTCCAGCAATATCGAAAACCTGGCTGCCCTGCTGCCTGCGGTAGAGAAAATTGCCCAGAAGCACACCAGCTTTGCTATTCAACCGGAGCAGTACCAGATTGTGGGCACGCATTTGCTGGCCACGCTGGATGAGATGCTCAGCCCGGGTCAGGAGGTTCTGGATGAGTGGGGTAAGGCTTACGGCGTGCTGGCGGGCGTATTTATTCAGCGCGAAGAAGAGATTTACCGGGAAGGAGAAAATAAAACGGGCGGCTGGAGAACACCACGCGCTTTCCACATCAGCGAAATCGCCACGCAGAGTGAGGTGATCAAAAGCTTTACTCTGACGCCAGCCGATGGCCTGCCGGTGGCGGATTATCATGCCGGGCAGTATCTGGGCGTCTGGCTGCGTGAGGAAGGTTTTGCCAACCAGGAGATCCGCCAGTATTCGCTGACCCGGGCACCAAACGGTCGTGATTATCGCATTGCTGTGCGCCATTGAAGAAGGCGGCACGGTATCAGGCTGGCTGCATCAGCAGGCGAAAGTTGGCGATGAAGTGCATCTGGCGGCACCGGCAGGTGACTTCTTCCTGAACGTAGAACCGGAAACACCGGTTACGCTGATTTCGGCCGGTGTGGGACAGACGCCGATGCTGGCAATGCTGGACGTGCTGACCGCGCAGCGACATCCGGCGCGCGTACAGTGGTTCCATGCAGCTGATAACGGCAAACGACACGCTTTCCGCGAAGAAGTCGCTGCAGCAGGCAACCGGCTTGGCAACTTCGCGCAGCACCTCTGGTACAGCCAGCCACTGCCGCAGGATAAAGGCAACTTTGACAGCGAAGGCCTGACAGACCTGATGCCAATTGAAAGCCAGCTCAGCGATCCTGCAATGCGTTACTACCTGTGCGGCCCGGTTGGGTTTATGCAGCATGTTGCCCGCCAGTTGCTGAGTATGGAGATTACAGAAGACCGTATTCACTACGAAGTGTTTGGCCCGCATAAAGTAATTTGATTAGACAGGCAACATGCCGACCATTATTAAAAACACAGCCGCCCTGCCGGGCGGCCTGTTTTAAAATTCACGACTGACAATAATATAGCCGTTGAAATCAATTGAACATTCATCGTCGTTAACTAAGGCAGAAGCAATGAATACATTTTTTTTTCGTTCGTTATTAAAATAGGTGATCTTAACAATAAGATTCCTGACATTATGTTCAGAATAGATTTTTTTATACCTCTCTATGCTAAGCCATTTATCTTTATCATTATCCCACGATTTCTGCGCTAAATATTCGGCAAAAAGGGGACTGACCAGCCTGTTATCCAGAAGCTCCATTTTTGTCTGACCTCTTGCCACCACCGATTGATCTATTTTCAGGCTATCAATCATGGAATCAAACATAGAGATCTCAACAGATGAATCGGGCACGACACAAGCATCAGGTTCGACAGGGATTGTGTGGACACAGCCTGTCAGTAAAGGAATAAACATTAAAACCCTGAAGAAATTCATTTAACAATCAACTCCCTGTCACCACTTTCCCAAATTTTTTCCCTGAAGTCCTTTTCTGCAACAATACAGCCCTCAGAAGCCGATCCCGGCTCTTTCTTACTGTCGCCATGGATTCTGAAATCACCACGTCCACACATATTATTAGCACTTTGTGGAATCAACACCAGAGTAAATGGCCCGGTTTTTTTTGAATCGTAAGGAGCACCTATGCGATAGCTTCCGCGCGGCAGTGGGCCTTTATTTTTAATACACTCAAATCCAGGGTCATTTTTATACCCAACAGCACCAGCATACTGGGATTTAAATTTTAGTTCACCGTTAAGGTGAAACTCTTTCGTCCTGACGTTATAAGTCCATGACATTCCTGTTTCCCTTTTTCTGTCATCCTGAAACCCTTTCAGGATCAGATGCCATGACATTAACAAAAGGTTAGCCAACATTCCGGGCAGAGATCACAATTTGACCAGCGATGAACACAATGAAAATAAAAGGGGCGGATATCCTGAGATACCCGCCCCTTTTACGATCCTGCCCGCAGCCAGAATTAAATCGCTTCTTCGTCTTCTTCGCCCGTACGGATACGTACCACGCGCGCCACGTCATACACAAAGATTTTACCATCACCAATTTTGCCGGTCTGCGCGGTGCGCATGATGGTTTCCACGCAGGTATCAACGATGTCGTCAGCAATGACGATCTCAATCTTCACCTTCGGCAGAAAATCGACCATATATTCCGCGCCGCGATAGAGCTCAGTGTGCCCTTTCTGGCGTCCAAAACCTTTCACTTCAGTGACGGTCATGCCGGTGATCCCTACTTCGGCCAGCGCTTCACGCACGTCATCGAGTTTGAACGGTTTGATAATTGCATCAATCTTTTTCATGGCAGACCCTTTTCATTCCCTCCGCACCCGGAGGGTAAACATGAGTATAAATGCAGCGGACAGGTTCCGCTGCGCGGTCTGTCTCTATTTCAGGAGGCCTAAGCTACCATATCCCGGCAGCAAAGCGGCACTGAAAAAACTACTCTTTAAAATCAGACGCATCCAACTCGTGGCGCGACAGCAATTTATAAAACTCGGTCCGGTTGCGCCCGGCCAGACGTGCAGCGTGGGTAACGTTGCCTTTGGTCATCTGCAGCAGCTTGCGTAAGTAGTTCAGTTCAAACTGGTTTCTGGCTTCCACAAAAGTGGGTAACGCGGTGTTCTCGCCCACCAGTGCCTGCTCGACCAGCGCTTCACCGATCACCGGCGCAGAAGTCAGCGCCACGCACTGCTCAATGACGTTCACCAGCTGACGCACGTTGCCCGGCCAGCTCGCAGCCATCAGGCGCTTCATCGCATCGGTTGAGAAGCTGCGTACGAACGGTTTGTGTCGCTCTGCCGACTGCTTCAGCAGATGATTTGCCAGCAGCGGAATATCTTCAGAACGTTCATGCAGTGCCGGGATTTTCAGGTTCACCACATTCAACCGGTAGAACAGATCTTCACGGAACTCTTTCTTCTCCATCGCCTTAGGCAGATCGCGATGGGTCGCCGAAAGGATACGCACGTTGATATCCAGGTCGCGGTTGCTGCCGAGCGGACGTACCTTACGCTCCTGTAACACGCGCAGCAGCTTGACCTGCAGCGCCTGCGGCATATCACCGATTTCATCCAGGAACAGTGTCCCACCTTCGGCCGCCTGGAACAGCCCTTCACGATTACTGACCGCTCCGGTAAATGCGCCTTTGGCGTGGCCGAACAGCTCGGACTCCAGCAGCTGCTCGGGCAGCGCACCGCAGTTAATCGCAATGAAAGCCTTGCCCGCCCGTGGGCTGGCGGCATGGATTGCCTGCGCCAGAATCTCTTTACCGGTACCGCTCTGCCCGTTAATCAACACGCTGACATCGGACTGGGCCACCATTCTGGCCTGCTCCAGCATCCGCAACATTAGCGGGCTGCGGGTAACAATACTTTCCCGCCAGGCATCGTCACTGGCAGGCGCACGATGGACCAGTGCCTGGTCAATCGCACTATAGAGCGCATCGCGATCGACAGGTTTGGTCAGGAAGCTGAACACGCCCTGTTGGGTCGCCGAAACGGCTTCCGGAATCGATCCGTGCGCAGTGAGGATAATCACCGGCATACCGGGCTGGATTTTCTGAATCTCAGTGAACAGCGCCAGGCCGTCCATCTCATCCATTCGCAGATCGCTGATCACCAAATCGATCTTCTCACGCTGCAGGGTTCGCAGAGCTTCTGGTCCGCTTTCGGCGGTTAACACTCTGAAGCCTTCGCTTCCCAGACGCATTCCCAGTAGCTTAAGCAGGCTGGGATCGTCGTCCACCAGCAGCAGGCTGGCCGATTTCTTTATCATGGCTGGCTACCGTCAGTGTTATTTCCGGGTGATGAGTTACCCGCCCCACCACTTTTATCGCTGTGACTGCTGTCAGAGGTGTCGGGTGAACGCCGCGATGATAGCTGACGCTCAATGTCGGTCAGCGTCTCCAGTTTACGGCGGGTAACGTTCAGTTCTTTGTTCAGGCTCAGCTGCTGCTGGCGCAGTGCATCCAGCTCCGCATCGCTTGCCTGTTGCAGATGGTGATAGCGGGTTCTCTCTTCTGACAGCTGTAACAGCCCCATCTGATCGTCGCGCCAGAGCTGCATCAGCACCCGCACGGATGAGGGGTAGCTCTGGCTGAAGGTATCCAGTCGCTGCAGGTATTCCCGTCGCTCCACCGGCGTGACGTTGCCATTGGCCATCAGCACGCCCTGCTTGAAGGCGCTCTGCCAGTTGTCATCCGGCCAGCGGCGCGCTTCTGCACGAGCATCCGCAGGGGAAAGCCTGACGGCACAGTCCATCGCCCGCAGCCAGTAGAGAGAATTGCCCATGGTTTTCCCGTCATCCGCCTGCCAGATGTGGTCGCACGGCACCAGCTGAAAATCGACGACTTTGATTTCTGGCACCACCAGCGTGCTGTCTTTGCCTGTTGCGGACGGGCCAGACGACTTCGCGCTGCAACCCGCCAGCAGAATGGCAAACAGGGCTGCTGCCGTGAATTTTCCTGCGGTGAACCAGGGTGTTAAGGCTGCAGAACAGGATTTTTTTTTCATTATTGTTCGTTCCCGGCAATGGTATTGAGTTCAATTCTGAAGCAGACATCAGCCCCCTCACTGCTGACCAGTTGGAGGTCGCCCTGCAGGCGTTGCAGGCAGTCTTTGGCAATACTGAGCCCAAGCCCGCTGCCTTTAACGGCCCCCTTGCGCTGCTGACTACCCTGGAAAAAGGGTTCAAAGATCATTGCCTGCTCGGTCTGCGGCACGGGCATCCCGGTGTTTGCCACCTCAATGATGACTCTGCGGCCCTGCTGACGACTGCGGATCCAGATGGTACCGGATTCAGCCCCGTAATGTATCGCATTCGAATAAAGATTATCGATGGCCCTGGCGAGCAGCGTCGTCTCTCCCTGGCAGGCGCTGGCACCAAGGTCGATCTCAGTCTGCATCAACTTGGCCCGCGCCGTCAGGCTGTGAGTGCTGACAATCCCCTCAACCAGCGGTTTAAGCTGCACCGGCTCCAGCGCGATCTGCGCTTCGGAGAGCTTACGGTTGTAATCCAGCAGCTGTTCAATCAGCCGCTGCAGGTGACGGCTGCTTTCATCCAGAATGCTCACTACCTCGTGCTGATCGGGCGTCAGCGGGCCTGCCACCTCATCCGCCAGCAGCGCCGTACCTTCACGCATGCTGGCCAGCGGCGTTTTCAGCTCGTGCGAGAGGTGACGCAGAAACTCGTGGCGCTGCGACTCCAGCCAGGCCAGGCGCTCGCTCAGCCAAAGGATCCGTTGCCCCAGCGAGCGCAGCTCACGCGGGCCTTTAAAGGCCAGATTGTGGCCCAGCGTTCGCCCTTCACCAAGCCGGTTAATCATTCGCTCAACGGCTTTCACCGGCCCGATAATCATGCGGGTAAACAACAGCACCAGCCCGAGACTGAGCAGGAACAGGATCAGCGCCTGCCAGCCAAAGTACTGGCCGCGCTCGGCAATTTCACGCTGCAGCTGTATCCCTCTGGCGAAAACCACTTCGCGCGTGGACTGCACCAGTTGAGCATTCGCGGAGGAAAAAGCTTCCAGCCCGTCAGAGGCGGCTTTCACCGGGTTACTGTTTTCGCAGGTGATTTTACTGAGCTGGGTGAGGGACTGGCGCAACGAATCGTAAATGCGCTTATCCGGCAGCACCGAAACGTGGGCATCCAGCAACTGAGCATATTTGGTGCGTTGGGTTTGATACAGGTTTGCCAGCATCGGATCGTCCAGCACGCAGTACTGGCGATAGCTGCGCTCCAGCTCAAGCGCGGTGCGGGCCATCGCCTCGCTGCGCCGCACGTCGGTCAGGGTGGTGCGATTGGTATCGGCAGCCCGATCGCTCAGCGCGGACAAACTCTCCCAGGCCTGCCAGGCCAGCACCAGCAGCGGCAACAGCACCAGCAGAAAAGCCATCAGCACCAGCTGACGCAGGGAACGGGGGAATAAACGCCATGTTTTCACGGGACACTCTCAGTTAACCATCTGTTCCGATGCTAGCGGAGTGCAGCTCCGGAAGAAAGCCCGGAGAACAAAACGAAAAATGGCAGATTCAGAGAATCTGCCATTGGACTGTGAGGACCAGCGATCATCACAGAAAATAGGTGGTGCCTAACTCAACGTTGCGTCCGATGCTTGATAAAGCCACAAAGTGGTCTGTTATCGGTGTGGTGGACGGCAGGCACCGTATTGTGCGTCATTCGGGTTGTTAAGAAGCGCTTGTCCGCTTGCGCAGGGCTGTCGTAACCAGGTGAATGAGCCACTACATTACTTATAGCAATAGCCGTGCCATGCTTGAAAATTATTTTTATTTGCCTGATTTAACTCACAAAAAAATATTACAAAGTCAAACTGGAGGCGTATTTTTACCTGGTGGTCAAAAACAGACTGTCGCTAACAGGCAACAGTCTTAATATAAATCGCAGCAGGCATTAAAAATCAATCGGTTAAATGTCGCCTTTCGGCGACACTCATTACCGGTCACTGTCGGGATTTTGCAACACCTCAGCCCAACTGCTTACGCGCATTGCGGAAGATACGCATCCACGGGCTGTCCTCGCCCCACTCTGCCGGGTGCCAGGAGTTACTTACAGTACGGAACACACGCTCAGGATGCGGCATCATGATAGTGACGCGACCACTTTCATTAGTGACCGCGGTGATACCGTTCGGGGAGCCGTTCGGATTCGCCGGGTACTGTTGAGTCACCTTACCGAAGTTGTCCACGAAGCGCAGGGCAACCAGACCTTTGTGCTCAAGCGTGGACAGGTGAGCTTCGTCACGAACTTCCACAAACCCTTCTCCGTGGGAAACCGCAACTGGCATCCGTGAACCGACCATACCGTCCAGCAGCAGTGACGGGCTGGCTGCCACCTCTACCAGGCTGAAGCGGGCTTCAAAACGCTCGGACTGATTGCGTACAAAGCGCGGCCAGGCCTCGCTGCCAGGGATCACTTCGCGCAGGTTCGACATCATCTGGCAGCCGTTACACACGCCCAGCGCCAGCGTCTGCGGACGATGGAAGAAGGTTTCGAACTCATCACGCACGCGGCTGTTAAAGAGAATGGACTTCGCCCAGCCTTCACCCGCGCCCAGCACGTCACCATAGGAGAAGCCGCCACAGGCCACCAGCGTCTGGAAATCTTCCAGGCCACGGCGTCCTGCCAGCAGGTCGCTCATATGCACATCTACCGCATCAAAACCGGCGCGGTGGAAAGCGGCCGCCATTTCAACATGGGAGTTTACTCCCTGCTCACGCAGCACGGCGACTTTCGGACGGGCACCGGTAGCGATATATGGCGCAGCAATATCTTCCTGCGGCTGGAAGGTCAGCGCGACGTTCAGGCCAGGGTCGAGATCGTTCTTCTTCGCTTCGTGTTCCTGATCGGCACACGCCGGGTTATCACGCAGGCGCTGCATCTGCCAGGTGGTTTCGGCCCACCAGGCACGCAGCGTGGTGCGGCTTTCGCTGTACACCGCCGAATCGCCGGAGGTGATAACAAAGCGGTCGCCCGTCTGAGCACTTCCCAGATAATGGACACAACCAGCGAGACCGTTATCCGCAAAGACCTGCTCAACCTGAGCGCGATCCGCAGCGGCAACCTGAATCACAGCACCCAGCTCTTCGTTAAACAGCGCGGCCAGCGCATCGTTGCCCAGAGCGGAAATATCCGCATCCAGACCGCAATGACCGGTGAAGGCCATCTCGGCCAGCGTCACCAGCAGACCGCCGTCTGAACGGTCGTGATAGGCCAGCAATTTTTCATCTGCAACCAGCGTCTGGATAGCGTTGAAGAAACCAGCCAGCTGCTGCGCGTCGCGCACATCGGCAGGCTTGTCGCCCAGCTGACGATAAACCTGTGACAGTGCCGTGGCCCCAAGGGCGTTGCCCCCCTTGCCCAGGTCGATTAACAGCAGCGCATTGTCCACCTGAGGTTGAAGCTGAGGAGTCACGGTGCGACGCACATCTTCCACGCGGGCAAATGCAGTGATTACCAGCGACAGTGGAGAGGTCATCTCACGCTGTTCTGTACCGTGCTGCCAGCGGGTTTTCATCGACATGGAGTCTTTGCCCACCGGAATGGTGATACCCAGCGCCGGGCAAAGCTCTTCGCCCACGGCCTTCACCGCTTCATACAGGCCGGCATCTTCACCCGGGTGACCGGCGGCGGCCATCCAGTTGGCAGAGAGTTTGATGCGCTTCAGCGAGCCAATTTGAGTAGCCGCGATGTTGGTGATCGCTTCCCCCACGGCCAGACGACCGGAGGCCGCAAAGTCCAGCAGCGCCACCGGAGCACGTTCGCCCAGCGCCATTGCTTCACCATAGTAGCTGTCCAGGCTGGCAGTGGTGACCGCACAGTTGGCTACCGGGATCTGCCACGGGCCGACCATCTGGTCACGGGCAACCATACCGGTCACAGAGCGGTCACCAATGGTGATGAGGAAGGTTTTTTCCGCCACGGCTGGCAGGTGCAGAATGCGTTTAACAGCATCTGCCACGGTAATGGTTTCACGAACCAACGGTTCGCCCGTGGCCTTCAGCGTGGTCACGTCGCGGGTCATTTTCGGGGTCTTGCCCAGTAAAACGTCCAGCGGCATATCAATAGGTTTGTTATCAAAGTGGCTGTCTGACAGCGACAGGTGCATCTCTTCGGTAGCTTCACCAATCACCGCATAAGGCGCACGTTCACGCTGACACAGCGCATCGAACTCAGCCAGCTTCTCAGGTGCAACTGCCAGAACGTAACGCTCCTGTGATTCGTTACACCAGACTTCCAGCGGGCTCATGCCGGGTTCATCGCTCAGGATGTCACGCAGGTTGAAACGACCGCCACGCTCACCATCGCTGACCAGCTCTGGCATAGCGTTGGAAAGGCCGCCAGCTCCCACATCATGGATAAACAGAATCGGGTTGTGTTCGCCCAGCTGCCAGCAGCGGTCAATCACTTCCTGACAACGGCGTTCCATCTCCGGGTTATCACGCTGTACGGAAGCGAAATCCAGATCGGCATCAGACTGGCCGGAAGCCATGGAAGAAGCCGCCCCACCGCCCAGGCCGATATTCATCGCCGGGCCACCCAGCACGATCAGCTTCGCGCCAACGGTAATCTCACCTTTCTGCACGTGGTCAGCACGGATATTTCCGATGCCACCCGCCAGCATGATTGGCTTGTGGTAACCGCGCAGCTCAACGCCGTTGTGGCTGTTGACCTGCTCTTCGTAGGTACGGAAGTAGCCGTTCAGGGCCGGGCGACCAAATTCATTGTTAAACGCAGCGCCACCCAATGGGCCTTCGGTCATGATATCCAGCGCGGTGACAATGCGATCCGGCTTGCCGAAATCTTCTTCCCACGGCTGTTCGAAGCCAGGAATGCGCAGGTTTGAAACGGAAAAGCCCACCAGGCCAGCCTTCGGCTTGGCGCCACGGCCGGTTGCCCCTTCATCACGGATTTCACCACCGGAACCGGTAGCCGCACCCGGCCATGGCGAGATCGCCGTCGGGTGGTTGTGCGTCTCCACTTTCATTAAAATATGCGCGTCTTCCTGATGGAAGTCGTACTGGCTGTTGGCATCAGCATAAAAACGGCCTACCTGAGCCCCTTCCATCACCGCAGCATTGTCTTTGTAAGCAGACAGCACGTGATCCGGGGTTTTCTCAAAGGTATTTTTGATCATTTTGAACAGCGACTTCGGCTGTTGCTTGCCGTCAATCACCCAGTCGGCGTTGAAGATCTTGTGGCGACAGTGCTCAGAGTTAGCCTGAGCAAACATGTACAGTTCAATGTCGTTAGGATTACGCCCGAGCTTTTCAAAGGCCGCCAGCAGGTAGTCGATTTCATCATCTGCCAGCGCCAGACCCAGCTTGCGGTTAGCCTGCTCCAGTGCGGAACGGCCCTCACCCAGCACGTCCACGCTCTGCAGTGGCGCAGGCTGGTGATGAGCAAACAGTTGTTCTGCTTGTGACAGCTCGCTGAGCACCACTTCCATCATGCGATCGTGCAGCAGAGAGGCCAGCTGTGACCACTGGGCTTCAGTTAACTGTGGCGCTTTAACATAGAAAGCCAGACCGCGCTCAAGGCGCAGAACCTGAGGCAGATCGCAGTTATGGGCAATATCAGTAGCCTTGGATGACCACGGAGAAATCGTACCCGGGCGAGGCGTCACCAGAATCAGGCGACCTTCCGGGGCGTGTTCGGCGAGAGAGGGACCGTATTTCAGCAGACGCTGTAAACGGGCTTTTTCATCAGCTGCAAGTGGTGCGCTGACATCGGCAAAATGGACGTACTCAGCGTAAATGTCGCTCACCGGCAGGTGAGCGTCCTGAAAGCGGGCCAGCAATTTAGTAATACGAAATGCCGACAGAGCGGGCGAACCACGCAGAATTTCCATCATCAAAGATCTCTCGTCAGAGCGCCGGGCGACGCTTCTTTGGGGCGCAACAGGGAAAACGGGCGGTATTATAGAGAATCCCCGCACGTTACGAAACCGTTTGCGCAGCTTTTTTCGGGCCAGGGAATTGGCTGAAAATCGCACAATACCGGATGAATTCAGTTGCGCAGGACACCTGAGTTGCGCAAAATGCCCCACGCTCAGGAACCATTATAGACAACGAATACTGCCGGTACAGACAGAGACCTGAGAGCAATCGAGAGATAACTATTTGAAACGCCTTAAAATTAATTATCTGTTTATCGGGCTTGTCACCGTGCTGCTCGCGCTGGCGCTGTGGCCGTCGATCCCATGGTACGGCGGAACGCAGGATCGGATAGAACAGATAAAATCACGGGGAGTGCTGCGTGTGAGCACGCTGAACTCTCCGTTGACTTACTACACCGTGAACAAAGCCCCGGCCGGAATGGATTATGAGCTGGCGAAGCGCTTCGCCAGTTATCTGGGCGTCAAACTGCAAATTACTGTCCGTCAGAACCTGAGCGATTTGTTTGACGATCTGGAAGATGACAAAGCTGACGTGCTGACGGCCGGATTAATTTACAACAGCGATCGTCTGTCACGCTTTCGCACCGGGCCAACTTACTACTCCGTCTCGCAGCAGCTGGTGTACCGGATGGGCAAGCCCCGTCCGCAAAACCTCGGCTCGCTGAAAGGTCGGCTGACCGTTGCGTCGGATTCGGCCTATCTTTCGACGCTGCGCAACATGAAGCAGAATCAGTATCCCGATCTCGACTGGGCAATCTCTACAGACCAAAGTCCCACTACCCTGCTGGAAGCAGTGGCGGACGGCAAGCTCGACTATACGGTGGGTGATTCAGTGTCGATTGCTCTGCTGCAGCGCATTCATCCGCAGCTGGCCGTGGCGTTCGATATCACCGAAGAAGAGCCGGTGACCTGGTATATGCCGCGCGATCAGGATGACAGCCTTGATGCCGCGATGCTGGATTATTTCAACCAGATGGGCGAAGAAGGGGCGATGGCGCGGCTGGATGAGAAATACCTCGGCCACGTCGGCACATTTGACTATGTGGATACCAGCACTTTCCTGCGCGCTATCGACGGAACGCTGCCGACCATCAAGCCGCTGTTCCAGAAATACGCCAGCGACATCGACTGGCGACTGCTGGCGGCAATCTCTTATCAGGAATCACACTGGAATCCACAGGCAACCTCCCCTACCGGAGTGCGCGGGATGATGATGTTGACCCGAAACACAGCGGAGAGCCTCAACGTCAGCGATCGAACCGATCCGGAGCAGAGTATTCGCGGCGGCAGTGAGTACCTGGTACGTATGATGGAGAAGGTCCCCGCCACCATTCCGGAAGACGAGAAAATCTGGTTCGCCCTGGCGGCTTATAATATGGGGTATGCGCATATGCTGGACGCGCGCAAGCTGACTGAAAAGCAGAAAGGTAATCCTGACAGCTGGGCCGACGTGAAGCAGCGGCTGCCAATGCTCAGCCAGAAGCGTTACTACAGCCAGACCAACTACGGCTATGCCCGTGGGCAGGAAGCCTATAACTACGTGGAGAACATCCGCATTTATCAGCTGAGTCTGGTGGGGTATTTGCAGGATCAGGAGCGAAAACTGGCGCAGCAGGCGGCGATGGAAGCAGAGCTGGGTAAAGGCTACCCGGCTGTTGAGCCGAAGATCGCGATGAACTAATCGGGGAGCTGGCCGCGCAATTTATCACGCAGTGCCTTTTTCTCTGCCCGGCGATAACGGAAGAAATCACTCAGCATCGCCGCACACTCTCCGGCCAGCACGCCTTGCTCAATCTTCACCTGATGGTTCATCCCGGGATGCCCGAGAACATCAAGCAGCGATCCTGCCGCGCCGGTTTTCTCATCATTAGCGCCATAAACCAGCCTGCCAACTCTTCCGTGCACCATCGCGCCCGCACACATTACGCAGGGTTCGAGCGTCACATACAACGTGGTGTCGATGAGCCGGTAGTTCTGCAGGATTTTACCGCCCTGACGCAGCGCCATAATCTCGGCATGGGCGGTAGGATCATGGTGACCAATAGGCCGGTTCCAGCCTTCTCCAATGACTCTGTCGCCCTGCACCAGCACTGCGCCAACCGGCACTTCGCCTTCATCCCAGGCACGGCGAGCCAGCGTCAATGCGTGGCGCATCCAGAATTCATCACTTGCGGTATTGCTCACCTGAGTCTCCAGCTACAAAATCGCGGGGTAGTATACCTGTTTACTCAAGCTGTTGCAGTTCGCCCTGCGGCGTGACCCGCCAGCGGTGCTGGCAGAAGAACAACAGAGGGTTATCCTGATTGCTGTCGCTGTAGCCGCTATAGAGCTGCAAAGGCGTGCCGATCTTCTCTTCAAGCTGGGCTACTTTCTCATGGCCCAGGCAGCGCATTGCCAGCAGGCGGCCACCCAAACCACGGCTCATCTGGCTGGCGATCAATTTCACTTTAGGTAAAAAGGCCGAGTCGAAATAGACCTGTTCAACCAGCGACTGAGGAGACCCGGTTATCAACCAGACATCGGCATCTGAGCTGTTAAGATAATCAGTCAGCCGCTGCTGCACGATGGGAAACGCTTTTACACGCTGGCGGAACCATTGTGCAAACTGCTTTTCTTTCAGTGTGAGGCTTTCCTCGCTGTGACCGAAAGTGATCGCCCACAGCAACAAGCTCATTGGCCGGCGAGCGGCCCGACCTTTCAACAGCAGCCAGCTCCCGATAACCGGCAGCAAAGGGACAACCAGCAGCAGATTCAGCGGCTGACGCCAGAGCAGATAGCGCATAAACGTGCCAAACATATCCTGCTGATGCAGCGTGCCGTCTAAATCAAAAAACACCACGCGCCGTTCCTCACCTGCTTTCAAACATTACTCCTCAGGGTCATTAAATCCCATAAACCAGGCAAACAGAAAGCCGCAGATCACCGCGGCCAGCCAGCCTGCCAGATACATCATCAACTTACCAGTGACTATGGTCAGGGCCAGCGGCAACCCGGAAATGCCGAAGGTGATCACCGTAGCCACTTTGGCAGAGCTTATAACCGCACCGCCGACCGCGCCGCCAAGACAGGCGGCAATAAAGGGCCGTCCCAACGGCAGCGTCACCCCAAAAATCAACGGTTCACCAATGCCCAGAATGCCGACCGGCAATGCCCCCTTCACCAGTTTTTTCAGCCGGGCATTACGTGTTTTCATCAGCACCGCCAGTGAAGCGCCGACCTGTCCCACTCCCGCCATCGCCAGAATCGGCAACAGCGCATTAAAACCATGAGCCTGCACCAGTTCAACGTGAATAGGCACCATTCCCTGATGCAACCCGGTCAGCACCAGCGGCAGAAAAGTCCCGGCCAGCACTGCACCAACCACCACTCCGCCACGATCTATCGCCAGCGTGGCACCGTGAGCGATAGCATCAGAAATGATCCCACCCAGCGGCTGCAGCGCCACAATCGCCAGCGAAGCAGTTATTAGTGTAGTCAGAAGCGGGTTAAGGATCAGCTCAACCGACTCTGGCAGCCACTGCCGCAATCTTTTTTCAATCCAGCACATCAGCACCACCACCAGCAGTACCGCGATCACCCCGCCTCGTCCAGGCTGTAACGCTTCACCAAACAGGGTTATCTGCGCCAGCGCCGGGCTGGAGAGGATCCCGGCCATCACCCCGCCCAATGCGACAGAACCGCCAAATACCCGTGCAGTGTTTACGCCAACCAGAATATTCATAATGGTGAAGATAGCGCTGCCAAAGATCGCTGCCAGACCGAGAAAGTTGGGATACTGGCTGGCAAAATCGCCCACAATATCCGGGCGTTTTAAAATATTTACTATGCCAGTGATCAAGCCGGAGGCAATAAAGGCTGGGATCAGAGGAATAAAGACGTTAGCAAGCTGACGCAGCGCATCGCTCATCGGCGCTTTATATTTCACCTTCGCCTGAGCCTTATTCTGGCTGACGGTATCCACTGTGGCCGGAACCTTCGCTATAAATTCCCGCATTGCCTCCACGACTTTAGAGGCTGCTCCCGGCCCGACGATAAACTGATGTTGATTGCCCTGTTTGACATAACCTTTAACACCGTCAAGCTTTCGCAACCGATCGAGGGCCAGCTGACTTTCATCATGGACCTCAACTCTGACCCGGGTCATGCAGTTCTCCAGACGGGAAATATTTTGTCCGCCCCCTACTCCCTGTAGCAGTTCTGCCGCCAGCCCATCTTTCATGGCTTATCCCCTGTCCTGAAGTGCTGCCCGTAGAAAACCATTATGTTTAACCAGTAGTGCCTTTGCCTGCAAAGCCGGGAGGCCGCTGAGAACCATCAGAATGGCCGTTTTCACTTCGTAACTGGTTTGCTTCAGCGCGGTTTCGGCCTCTTCCGCAGTGCAACCTGTTGCCTGAACAACCATGCGGCTGGCACGATCCACCAGCTTGATGTTGGTGGCCTGCATATCCACCATCAGGTTCTGATAGACCTTGCCGGTTTTGACCATCGCCCCGGTGGAAAGCATATTCAGCACCAGTTTCTGCGCAGTGCCAGACTTCAACCGGGTGGAACCGGTAAGCGCTTCCGGCCCGACAACCGGAGAGATGGCAATTTCTGCCTCACGGGCAATGGGAGAGTCCGGATTACAAGAGATGACCGCCGTCCGGCAGCCAAGCTGGCATGCGAAACGCAATGCTCCAATCACATAAGGCGTGCGGCCTGATGCCGCAATCCCCACCACCATATCCTGCGCGGTAAGATTCAGTGCCTGCAGGTCGCTGACGCCCAACTGTTCATTGTCTTCGGCACCTTCGACAGCTTTAAGCAGTGCGTCGGGACCGCCGGCAATCAACCCAACCACCAGTCCGTGCGGCACACCAAAAGTAGGAGGACATTCCGAAGCATCCAGCACGCCCAGGCGGCCGCTGGTGCCTGCGCCCATGTAGATAAGCCTGCCACCTTCGCTGAGTGACTGAGCGGCAGCATCTACAGCCCGCGCAACCTCCGGCAGGGTTTTGCGCACGGCTTCCGCCACCGTGGCATCCTGCTGATTAAATTTGCTCACCATCTCCAGCGTGGAGAGATTATCGAGATCCATTGTGTCGGCATTACGTGTTTCGGAAACCAGTGCACCAAGATTCATGCTATCCTCTCCAGAATTATTAATTCGTAAAATGGCTGAATTTTTGAATATTATATTCGCAACCGCCTGCCGATTACCCGATTTTAATCATGGAATGTGATTTACATGGCGCTAAACTGAGTGTTTATCTGACAGCCGTCTATTATCACTCCTGATAATTCAAGCTGTTGGCTTCACTACCGGGAGATTTTGTTCAATGAGTTCACTGTTGCGTATTCGTCAGCTCTATCCGACGCTGGCGCTGAACGAGCGTCGGCTGGCCGATTTCCTGCTGTCGCAACCGGACCGGGCACGCCACCTCAGCTCGCAAAAACTGGCAGAAGAGTCTGGCGTCAGTCAGTCAAGCGTAGTGAAGTTTGCACAGAAGTTGGGCTACAAAGGCTTTCCGGCGCTGAAGCTGGCACTCAGTGAATCTCTGGCCGATAAAGACGCCATCACCGTGCACAATCTGATCCTCAGTGATGATCCGCTGAAAACAGTGGGCGAAAAGTTGCTGGCAGAGAAACAGTCGGCCATCAGAGCCACGCTGGATATCAACAGTGAAGAGATGCTACTGGAAACGCTGCGGTTGCTGAAAGGAGCCAACCGCATCGTGTTGGTAGGTATAGGCGCATCAGGCCTGGTGGCGAAGGATTTTTCGTGGAAATTAATGAAGATTGGGATTAATGCGGTGGCCGAGCAGGACATGCACGCCCTGCTGGCCAGCGTGCAGGCACTGCGTGTGGATGATGTGCTGTTAGCCATTTCATACACCGGCGAACGTCGAGAAATCAACCTTGCGGCTCAGGAAGCGCAGCGTGCAGGAGCCAACGTGCTGGCCTTCACCGGCTTTACGCCGAACACGCTGCAGCAGTGCGCCACCCACTGCCTGTACACCGTTGCCGAGGAGCAAACTACCCGCAGCGCGGCTATCTCCTCCACCGCCGCCCAGCTGACGCTGACCGACCTGCTCTTTATGGCGCTGGTGCAGCGCGACCCGGAGCGGGCTTCCAGCCATATCCGGCACAGCGAGGCATTGGTGAAGAAGTTGGTTTAACAGCAGAACAACCAAAAGTGATATTACCAAATTAAGGCAAACCGATTGCTGCGTTTTGATGAGATTTAGTATACTTTGACGTTTTCTGGCCCTCATCAAGTTGGACGCATTAGATGAATGAAGGAAGTTTCGAGAGAATTATTGATGAGGCATTCCTCGATCGAAATGTGCATTCACACGTCCTGAAAGCGGCGACCGGGGGAAATTCCTCTGAATCGGAAATCAGACACGTAGTGTTAGGCGTTGATGGTGGTTTTTTGCGTCATGCATTTATTACGATCCAGTCAATTATTGAAGCCTCACCTGGCCAGATTTTCAACTTCCACCTGATTACCGGTGAAAATACCAGCAATGTGAAGGAAAATGCAGCAATCCTGCTGAATGGCAGCCCGCATGGCTTTACGTTGCATAAAATCTCTGCAGAGCTTTTTTCTGATTTCCCGACCACAGCGCTCTTCACTAAAGCCACCTATTATCGCTTACTTGCCCCGCACTTTTTACAAGGCATAGATACACTTTTGTATCTTGACGCAGATATTGTTTGTTTGAATAATTTTTCCACTCTGTGGGATTCCACCAAAACACATAATAAAACAGCGTTTGTTGCTCTTGAGAATGAAAATATTCGAGGAGAGCTGGCCAGAAATGTTGGTCTGATGACCGAAGACTACTTTAATGCTGGAGTCATGTTGATTGATGTAACTCGCTGGATCACAGAGAAAATATCATTGCAGGTATTTTCAGTACTCAGTCATAGAGGTGTGACGTTACAATATCTTGATCAGGATGCGTTAAATATTATTCTTGAAGAGAAGTTTGGTATTTTACCGAAAAAATACAACACACTCTTTAAACTGGGACATAAACCTAAAGATTATATAAGCATGCCTTCGCCTGATACAGTATTTCTGCATTATGCCGGAGCAGATAAACCGTGGCAAAAATGGAATAAACAGGCCGTATGTCAATATTATGTTAATATCTATCAACGTTCAGTCTGGGCTACATATCCTTTTGATGGACCAAAAAACGATCAGCAAGCAAAGAAAATGTACAAATTGATGTTCAGAGAGAAAAAAATACTGAACGGCTTAAAATGGTACTTTTCTTATTTCAAACTTCGTTATTTTAATTGAGCATCTGCGATGAATTTACTCAAAAGCCAGCATAAAGCGATTTACAATGCCTGTTTTTTTGCTCTGGCCATAGCGCTTACTTCAGACCTGTTTATTAAAGGTCTGCCTGAGAAAATATTTTATATCGTAAGTTATGTCAGTATAATTTTTACGGTGACTCATGTTTGGTACAACCGTAGCCAGTCGGTCGATAATCGTCCCCTGTTATGGTTCATGGTTTCACTCTTTTTAATGGCCGCTGCCAGAATGATATGGGGTGTTTGTTTCAAACACACAACTTATCAGGATATCCATGATAATTATGTAACCGGAGGCAAGCGTTTTCTGTTGGCTGCCTTTATCATTTTCTATTTTTACAAGGCCCGTAATTCATTAAACAAGACGGTCCTCACAGCAGCTATAGTCGTGATACTTGCCGGACTGGCGTACACTTTGCTTCTTGCTCTTCAGGCGCACTCTCTTACCGATCCAAGAATTAAACTGACCGCTGATGCAGCTACCACAGCGTCGTATTTGACAGTATTTGTATCATTGACTTGCCTGTACTTATCTTTCCAGAGATTTAAAAGTACACCTTTTTCGATACTGTTATTTTTTGTCATCCTTGCGATAAATATTACATTGGTAATCCTGACAGAAACACGCTCATCAGTGATTGTTGCACCACTGATGTATGTGCTGTTTTTCTTTATGAACTACAGAAAAATCAACAAAGCGATTCTTTACAGCTGCCTGGCTATTTTTATTGCGGTAATTATTGGTACCCCCTATGCCATCTGGGACCGGATGAAGGATATTAAAAGCGATATCGATAGTTATCATGTCAACAATGATACTTCTATCGGGGCGAGATTCTCTATCTGGAAATCAGGCTGGCACAGTGTCAACTTCGGTATAGTTGGACAGAATTCTGACGCTCGCACAGAAAAAGCCAGAAGCTACATTGTTAAGTATGAAAAGGATAATCCAGAAGCCTGGAAAAATGTTGCCTATCATCTGCACAATGATATGTTAGAAGTACTTTCAATACATGGCATACTTGGAATTATCGCACTGATGGCATTCTATCTGGCCGGAATTGTTTTTTCCCTTTCTAAAGCAATGCGGAGAGGAAATGGAGTGTTATTTATAATTCTGCCTGCGTTCCTGTTTGGCCTGGCGGATACGGTATTAATTCAGGGCAATACCGTATTACTGATTTGTGCCTGCCTGGCTATGATGGTGACAGCCTGGCGTGGCGAACCCAAATAATTCACATTTTATAAATGCTTCGCCAGACGATACTGAATTCCTTTTCGTTTAACGGCGTCATCAGATCCGGGGCTGGCTGCATCATCCACGCCGGTGGAGACGGGCACGGTTGTGGCTGAACAGCTGCCGGCGTACTGCAGCCTGCGCTTGCCAGCAGACACATCCCGCTCAAGCTGGCTGACAGTCTTCCTGGACTGCTCAAGCTGAGCAGCATATTTTTGATCAAGGGCGGCGATATCCTTTAAGCGATGCTGCATATCCCCCACCTGCGCTTGCTGTAATTTCAGCCGTTCGCTGACAGAGAGATATTAATGATGGTAATTAAGTGCCACTTTTATCATGGCGAAAATAATGATCAGCAGAAACAGAAATACTTTCAGGGCAATTTTAGCGTTCAGTCAGTTCATTATTATCCTCCCAGAGGCACAGAATACGTTCAGTTTCTCGCTGTTTAACCAGCCCTCGCCAGTTTTTTTATCGGCATAAATCCAGCGGCGAAACTCATAGCATGCACCAATATGATCGCCAGCATTCAGTTTACTCAACAGTGTGGAATGACTGAATGCCGTCACTCCAACATTAAATGCAAAGCTGTAAAGCGCAGCGCGCTGATAATCGTTAGTCTGAACAGCTACCAGCCGATCAACTGATTTTCTGACTTTTGCCAGATCGGCATCCAGCAGTAAATCACACTCTTTATCGGTATATGTTTTTCCGGGAATAATATGTTCACTCGTATGCCTGTCGCAGACGATAAGGATACCGGGGACATCTTTATAAGGTATATATTCCCGCCCTTCTAATCCATCCTCACTTTTAAGCAGTAATGTTGCTATTAATAATGCCCCACTGCCTGCTGCAGCGAGGAGTTTATTTCTTAACCCGGGAGATAAACCATACCTGCACTCATGAGTATCAGCCTGATATGGACACCTTTTTTCCAGCGCACTGATCTGCGCCAGCGTTGCTTTGCGCTTGTAATACCAGTTGATGATAAAAGTTAACAACCCTACAAAAACACCGGCCAGAACGCCGATGGCGCTCCATTCATCCGGACTTAATCGGGTCAGGAACCCGTTCGCTACAGAACAAGCCACGGCACCATAAGCCGCCCCTGTGATCAGTTTGCTCATCGTATATACTTATACTCCAGGACAATTGACTCCATTGTTATTGGTATTCGTATTGATTCACCTCACATAAAAGACGAGGAGGAAGTACAGAGGTTGTTTTTCTTAACAACCATGCTGCAACACTACAGCTGGAAATTCGTTACGAAAAGGTTTTTCTTAATATTTATACCCAGCGATCCATTTCCAGTTCAGCATCACTCATAATAATGCACGCATCGATAAACGTTTCTGCAATCATCAGCTGATTTCTTATTTTCCCTTCAGAGCATTTCTTCTTTCGGGCAATAGCCGATTTGGAGACATTCCACATATAATGCAGCATGATCAGTTCCACCTCATCCATTCGCCCTACTTTATTCAGCCTGGCAATGGCGGAATCCACAATCATTCCATCGCTGTCGCAGCATGAAAGACGAGATTTCCCTTCCGAAGGAAGCAGGCCTTCAAAACCCGCGGCCACCGGCGACCAGTCCAGCTGTGACCCTTCAGCTGCTGCCCAGCTGCCCCATCGTTCTAACACTTTTTGAATATCACGCATCAGAGATCCTCATTGCTCGTTTGATTCAAACTGTACATTTATACAGTCGTAATGACTTTGATAGCAATTTATACTAAAATGCATTACACGGCAAACCGCAAACGACTTGAAAGCGCCAAATTTAATGCATTATCGCATTAAAACAGGTTCAACGGGGCGAAACATGATCTTCGATCTGGACGTTTTTAACAGAAATATTAAGTACTTAATGGATAAATACGGGATCGGCAGCGTTACCGAACTTTCTAAAAAAGTGAAGCTGCAGCAGTCAACACTGCACCGGTTACTGACCGGTGAGGTGAAAGATCCCAGGTACACCACGCTGAAGTTCCTTGCTGACTATTTCAACGTTTCAGCTACCGATCTGATCGAGAGTAATCTGGAGATGATTCAGAGCGGGACGGGTATCCCTGAAGGCGAAAGTTACCTGAAACTATCGCTGCAAAAGGTTCCTGTCCTGGGGAATACCCAGCTGGGACATGGCGGTTACTGGAGTGATATGCAGTATCCCGTCGGCAACGGAGATGGCTTTTTACGTTGGCCTTCATGCGACCACGATGTCTATGCACTGAAGTGTGTGGGTGATTCGATGATGCCAAGGATCAAGGAAGGTGAATTCGTGATCGTGGAGCCTAACCAGAATTTTCATCCCGGCGATGAGGTTCTGGTGGTAACCAACTCTGGCGAGGTGATGGTGAAAACCTTTCTGTTCAAGCGTGACGGCTTTTACCACCTGCTGCCGGTCAATGAAGATCATGCGCCAATCCGCCTGGCCGTGCAGGATGTCACTAAAATGCAATATGTCGCCGGTATTGCCAAATCCTCACTCTGGCATCCGTGAGGACAAAAAAACGCCAGGTTCCGCAACAGATGTGGTAAATTATCGCCCTTCTAACGCTAAGGGCATCAGGGTAACAGTTTCAGCATGGCTTTATTAATCACCAAACGCTGCATCAATTGCGATATGTGCGAACCAGAGTGCCCTAACGAGGCGATCTCCATGGGGGCCAGCATCTATGAAATTGATGTGAACCGCTGCACCGAATGCGTGGGCCATTACGATACCCCAACCTGCCAGCAGGTCTGCCCTATCGATAACACCATCATTACTGACCCGGACCATACCGAGAGCACCGAGCTGCTGTGGGAGAAGTTTGTGGTGCTGCACCACGCTGTCTCGTGATGAGAGAGGGCGAAAAGAGTTTCGCCCTGACAATCGACTATCAGAATTGCTGTGATGCAGGCGTAGTACCGCTTCTCAGCTTTCGATAATCACCGTGGCGCAAGCATAGTGCCGCTCATCGGCCAGCGTGACGTGCACATGAGCCACGCCCAGCTTCTTTGCCACTTCCGATGCCTGCTGGAAAAAGCGCAGACCCGGCTTGCCTAATTCGTCGTTGTATACTTCGAACTGATTAAACGCCAGACCACCGCGAATACCGGTACCAAAAGCCTTGGCCGCCGCTTCTTTAACGGCAAACCGCTTGGCAAGAAAGCGCACTGGCTGCTGATGTGCCTGATACTGCGCCCACTCGTTTTCGCTCAAGACCCGTTTTGCCAGCCTGTCACCGGATCGGGAGATTACCCCTTCAATCCGGGAGATCTCCACGATGTCGGTGCCGAGGCCAAGGATAGCCATTAGCGACGTGCTTCCCGCAGCAGATCTTTCATCTCTCTGACCGCATCTGCCAGACCGCTCATCACTGCACGGCCGATAATCGAGTGGCCGATATTCAGTTCATGCATCTGTGGCAGCGCGGCAATCGGCTGGACGTTGTGGTAAGTCAGTCCGTGACCGGCATTAACTTTCAGCCCTTTCCCGTCCGCATAGGCAGCGGCATCTTTGATACGCCGGAACTCAGCATCCCGCTCCCGTCCTTCTGCTGCATCTGCATAGGCACCGGTATGGATTTCGATGTAGGGCGCGCCGGAGGCCATCGCAGCATCAATCTGCTGGTGATCGGCATCAATAAACAGTGATACCAGGATCCCGGCTTCTGACAGACGGGATACCGCTGTGGTGATTTTGTCCAGCTGCCCCGCGACGTCCAGTCCACCTTCAGTCGTCACTTCTTCACGCTTTTCCGGCACCAGGCAACAGAAATGCGGTTTGATTTCGCAGGCAATGTCGACCATTTCATCGGTGACGGCCATTTCCAGGTTCATTCTGGTCTGGATCGTCTGACGCAGGATCTTAACGTCGCGGTCGGTAATATGACGGCGGTCTTCGCGCAGGTGAACGGTGATGCCATCAGCGCCTGCCTGCTCTGAAACAAAAGCGGCCTGCACCGGATCGGGATAATTGGTACCGCGCGCATTACGGACGGTAGCAACGTGATCGATATTTACGCCTAACAATAACTCAGCCATGACGGTCCTCAGAATTATCCATCGTCCCAACAGTGTACATCGTTCCACGCCGGGACCGGTATGACCTGATCGGTTTACTCTGATTCCGGCGGTGTGTCTGCGCGTTTTTTCGGCACAAACTGGCGGAAAAGCTCCTGGCTCTTTAAGGGCTTGCCACCCAGATAGGGTTTCAGCGCGATACGGGTGAAACGTTTGGCCGCCCGCAGGGTATCTGCATCGGGAAAAGTGCGTTCAGACAGCGCCCGCAGCTGGCGCCCGGTAAACGTTTTATGGTTCAGCACCAGGCTGGCGATAAAGCCTTTTTCTTCCCGGTAGCTGTAGGTCATTCCGTCAGCCACATCTTCTCCACTTCCTGCACAGTGCAGAAAATCCACGCCGTATCCCAGGTGTCCGAGCATGGCCAGTTCAAACCGGCGCAGCGCGGGTTCCGGTGTACCAGAGGTGGCCGCCAGCTCCTGAATACAATTCAGGTAGTCGAAAAAGAGTTCGGTAAACGCGGTTTCCTGCTCCAGCACACGGGCCAGCAGTTCGTTGACGTACAGCCCACAATAGAGGGTGATGCCAGAGAGAGGGAGAGCAAGAGAGATAGGTTCAGCACCGCGCAGGGTTTTAACTTCGCCCCGGCCGCCCCAGCGAACCAGCAGCGGTGTGAAGGGTTGCAAAGCGCCCTTCAGGCTGGAGCGCTTGCCCCGCGCACCTTTGGCAAGGACGCGGATCCGACCGTAGTTTTCAGAAAACAGGTCGAGCAGAAGGCTGGTTTCGCTGTAAGGGCGTCCATGCAGGACGAATGCGCGCTGCCAGCCTTCCACGTGTCAGAGGTCGTCTACATAGCCCAGGCTACGCAGGGCGCGTTCATCATCCGCCCAGCCGGACTTCACTTTCACCCACAGTTCCAGATGCACTTTAGCTTCGAACATCTCTTCCATATCTTTACGCGCTTCAATGCCGATGGTTTTGATCTTCGCGCCTTTGTTACCGATAACCATTTTTTTCTGGCCTTCACGCTCGACCAGGATCAGGCCATGGATGTCGTAACCTCCGCGCTCGTTAGTCACGAACCGCTCGATCTCAACGGTCACAGAATACGGCAGTTCGGCACCCAGGAAGCGCATCAGCTTTTCACGGATGATCTCTGAAGCCATAAAGCGCTGAGAACGGTCGGTAATATAATCTTCCGGGAAGTGGTGAATCGCTTCCGGCAGGCGCTTACGCACGATGCTGGCAATGGTATCCACATTCTTACCGCTTTCGGCTGAGATCGGCACCACGTCCATAAAGTTCATCTGCTGGCTGAGGAACTGCATGTGCGGCAGCAGAATGCTTTTGTCAGTGATGTTGTCGACCTTGTTGATCGCCAGCAGCACCGGCACTTTGTTATCTTTCAGTTTGTTCAGCACCATTTCATCGTCGGCGGTCCAGCGCGTGCCCTCCACCACAAAGATCACCAGCTCAACATCACCGATGGAGCTGCTGGCTGCACGGTTCATCAGACGGTTGATCGCCCGCTTTTCTTCCATGTGCAGGCCTGGGGTGTCCACATAGATGGCCTGGTATTCGCCTTCGGTGTGGATGCCCATAATGCGGTGACGGGTGGTTTGTGGTTTACGCGAGGTGATCGACACCTTCTGCCCCAGAAGCTGGTTCAGTAAGGTGGATTTCCCGACGTTGGGGCGGCCTACAATAGCAATAAAGCCGCAGTGGGTGGTTTGTTCGCTCATTCAAGTCCCAGCTTAATCAGCGCCTGTTCGGCTGCTGCCTGCTCAGCTTTGCGACGGCTGGAGCCGGTTCCTACAACCGGATCTGCCATGCCGCTTACCTGGCAGTGGATAGTAAATTCCTGATCGTGCGCTTCGCCCCGCACCTGCACCACCAGATAGGAGGGCAGCGGCAAATGGCGACCCTGCAGATACTCCTGCAGACGCGTTTTTGGATCTTTCTGTTTGTCACCCGGACTGATCTGATCGAGACGGCTGGCGTACCAGTTCAGGATCAGCTTTTCCACCACCTGGATATCGCTATCCAGGAAGACGCCACCAATCAGCGCCTCTACGGTATCAGCCAGAATCGACTCACGGCGGAAACCGCCGCTTTTCAGCTCGCCCGGCCCTAATCGCAGGCACTCGCCCAAATCAAATTCACGGGCCATTTCTGCCAGCGTATTCCCACGCACCAGCGTGGCTCGCATGCGGCTCATATCCCCTTCATCGACACGAGGGAAACGGTGATAGAGCGCATTGGCAATCACATAACTGAGGATCGAGTCGCCCAGAAACTCCAGTCTTTCATTGTGCTTGCTGCTGGCACTGCGGTGAGTGAGCGCCTGCTGCAACAGTTCCTGATGGGTAAAAGTGTAGCCCAACTTCCGCTGGAGCCTGTTAATTACGATGGGATTCATGTGTTACCAGTATCTGAATGCGTCAATTATGCTGCACACGGAACAGGGCTGGACCTGCCAACACGAAACTGTTTCGTGTGCAGTGGCTCCCCGCAGGAAGCCACCCTTTTTATCAATGGTGCCCGAAGGCAGCCATTAATGAATACCGCCAATGCGGCTCAGGCGAACGCCGGTTGGCCATTGCCCTTCCTGCTTCTCAAAGCTCATCCAGATGGCGGTTGCTTTACCAACCAGATTTTTCTCCGGCACGAAGCCCCAGTAACGGCTGTCTGCGCTGTTATCGCGGTTATCGCCCATCATGAAGTACATGCCCTGAGGCACCACCCATGTTGACTGCGGCTGGCCCGGCTGCTGATAGTAAGAGCTTGCCTGACTTTGAGCCTGCGTCACCAGCAGAATGTGGTGAGTCACCTCGCCCAGAGTCTCATTGCGGGTAGCCAGACGTAACCCGCCACGCATGGATTCGCCCTGTGGCATCTGGTAAAAACCATTGCCCACTTCATTGCCGTCAAACCCGCTAAAGGTCTGGATAAAGTCGCTTGGCTGCACGTCCGAATAGGTAATCGGCAATGCGGTTTCGCAAGCTTCGCCGGATGAGCAGGCCGGATTAACGGTGACGGTTTTGCTCTGAGGATCATAGCTCACGCGATCGCCCGGTAAGCCGACAACACGTTTAATATAATCCATGCTCGGATCTTTCGGGTATTTAAAGACCGCAATATCGCCACGTTTCGGATGACCGGTTGGGATCAACGTCGTCTGGGTGATCGGGTCTTTAATACCGTAGGCAAATTTTTCCACCAGAATAAAATCGCCAATCAGCAGCGTTGGCATCATCGATCCTGACGGGATCTGGAACGGTTCGTAGATAAAAGAGCGCACCACGAACACCAGCAGCAGTACCGGAAAAACGGACGCTGCCGTTTCAACCCAACCAGGTTGCTTCGCTACCGCTTTCTCCCCTGTGCTGCCAGACTGGGCAGCAGCTTCAGCTAACTTCGCCTTGCGTGCCGGAGCCCACTTGAATTTATCCACACACCAGATAATTCCGGTGAGTAATGTTGCTATCGCCAGAATCAGGGCGAACATATTAGCCATTACAGTTCCCTCGTAGCCTTGGGGCTTTATTTACCGTCTTTACCAACATGGAGAATGGCAAGGAACGCTTCCTGAGGCAGCTCAACGTTACCCACCTGCTTCATACGTTTCTTACCGTCTTTCTGTTTCTGCAACAGCTTTTTCTTGCGGCTGACGTCACCGCCATAGCATTTCGCCAGGACGTTTTTACGCAGCTGTTTCACGGTAGAACGGGCAATGATGTGGTTACCAATGGCCGCCTGGATCGCGATGTCAAACTGCTGACGCGGGATCAAATCTTTCATTTTTTCCACCAGGTCACGTCCGCGATACTGCGAGTTGTCACGGTGGGTGATTAGCGCAAGAGCATCGACACGCTCGGCGTTGATCAGCACGTCCACACGCACCATGTCGGATGCCTGGAAGCGTTTAAAGTTATAGTCCAGCGAGGCGTAACCACGCGAGGTGGACTTCAGGCGGTCGAAGAAGTCGAGCACCACTTCCGCCATCGGGATTTCATAAGTCAGGGCAACCTGGTTACCGTGGTAAACCATGTTGGTCTGCACACCGCGTTTTTCGATACACAGCGTGATCACGTTGCCGAGGTATTCCTGCGGCAGCAGCATGTGACACTCGGCAATCGGTTCACGCAGCTCTTCGATGTTGTTCAGCGGCGGCAGCTTCGCCGGGCTGTCAACATAGACAGTCTCGCCGGAAGTGGTCAGCACTTCATAGACTACGGTCGGTGCCGTGGTGATCAAATCCAGGTCGTATTCACGCTCCAGACGCTCCTGAATGATCTCCATGTGCAACAGGCCAAGGAAGCCACAGCGGAAGCCAAAGCCCAGCGCGGTGGAACTTTCTGGCTCGTAGAACAATGAAGCATCGTTCAGGCTCAGTTTGCCAAGCGCATCACGGAAGGCTTCATAGTCATCTGAACTGATTGGGAACAGACCGGCATAAACCTGTGGCTTCACTTTCTTGAAGCCTGGCAACGCCTTTTCCGCCGGGTTACGTGACAACGTCAGCGTATCCCCAACTGGCGCACCCAGGATATCTTTGATCGCGCAGACCAGCCAGCCAACTTCGCCACAGTTCAGCATTTCGCGGTCAACACGCTTCGGCGTGAAGATCCCCAGACGATCGGCGTTATAGGCCAGACCGGTGCTCATTACTTTGACCTTATCGCCTTTACGCAGGGTGCCGTTTTTAATACGCACCAGTGAGACCACGCCCAGATAGTTATCAAACCAGGAGTCGATGATCAGCGCCTGCAGCGGACCTTCAGGGTCGCCTTCCGGAGGCGGGATATCACGCACCAGGCGTTCCAGGACATCCGGTACGCCCACGCCAGTTTTGGCGGAGCAACGCACCGCATCGGTGGCATCAATGCCGACGATATCTTCGATTTCCTGCGACACGCGATCGGGATCCGCCGCGGGCAGATCAATCTTGTTCAGCACCGGTACCACTTCCAGATCCATTTCCATCGCGGTGTAGCAGTTGGCCAGAGTCTGTGCTTCCACGCCCTGCCCGGCATCAACCACCAGCAGTGCGCCTTCGCAGGCTGCCAGCGAGCGGGAAACTTCATAGGAGAAGTCCACATGGCCCGGGGTGTCGATAAAATTGAGCTGGTAAGTTTCACCGTCTGGCGCGTGGTAGTCGAGCGTCACGCTCTGCGCCTTGATGGTAATGCCGCGTTCACGTTCCAGATCCATTGAATCCAGCACCTGTGCAGCCATTTCACGTTCGGTCAGGCCACCGCAAATCTGAATCAAACGGTCGGAGAGCGTTGATTTGCCATGGTCGATATGAGCGATGACAGAAAAGTTTCTTATATGCTTCATTTATATGAATATTTTCGCTTAAACGTTCGGTTTAATTCTCGCGGTGGACACGGCCGTCAACACTTACTGCAATGCACCCGCCATCAATGAGCACGCATCTTACACTGTTAGCCCCCTGCACGAAAGAATTCACACGCATAGCAGGGCATCAAATTCGCAACGGAGGATGTCAGTTTACGACCATGCTGACCATTAATTACACTCCAGACCATCCTTAAGAAAACGTCTTTCAGCCTGCAAAAGTAAACAGGGCCGCCGAAGCGACCCTGCAACACTTAACCTGTTGATTGAAAGAATTTATTAACAGCAGGCCGGGGGAATTATGCATCCGTTTCGACCCGGAGAACATCCGGAGGTAGTGCAACGCTGAGGATTACCGGCTGGAAAGAGGCAGATTTCCCGAGGAAATTCGAAATTCCCTTAGCCACAATAAAACCGCCAACGCCACCCAGTAATGCACCCGCTGCGGCGGAAAGATCGCTATGAAACAGCATCTGGAACAGGCCAGCAACGATGAACAGGCCCAGCAGCGGAGTCATATACACAAGCAAAGCTGAACTGAGCAGGCTTTTCTCTTCAATGCCCAGCTCAATACGTTGCCCCGCCTTCAGCGGTTCAGCGCTGGCGATTTTCATCACGTGCGCGTTTTTCGGCCCCAGCTTATTGAGCATGTGGCTGCCGCAACCCTTGCGGGCTGAGCAGCTGCTGCAGGAAGTTTTCATTTCGGAGTGCAGCGTGGCCACACCATCCTGCCACGACACCACCGTGGCCCATTCTCTCATCATTGTACCGACCCCAGTTTAACGCCGTCTGCAATACGTTTAGCGGTTGATGGCGGGAGTTCACCGACCACCGTGATTTCCGCATTATTACGTACTTCAGTCTGGACCGTACGACGCCCGGTACGCAATAGCTGTGGCGAACTGTTTTTATCGGCCGCGCTGACGTTAACCGAGAAACTGAACAGGCCATCAGAGTAAAGACGGGATTCCACCGGTTTGTTCAATGACGGGATCTGCCGGCGGCTCTGCGTCACTTCTTTCATTCCCACCGGCAACCAGCCAGCGGTCCAGTTAAAGGTCACTTTATCACTGGCAGGAACGGATAAAGAAGGTGGCAGATTGGCTTTTTCCAGCCCCTGCATCATCTTCCGCACGCCATCATCCACCGCGAAACTGACCACGCGATACTGCTCCAGCGTCTCACCGTCATGATCAAGCAGATCGACCCGCAGTGGCAGTTTGGTGTCGCTGTCCAGCCAGACAATGTAGCTGTAGCGCGTACCATCACGGGCCACGATGCGGATTACCTCACACATCTGGTCGGCAATGCGGGTGCGGCCTACAGGCACAAAATCATAGGTATCGGCCAGCTTCTGGAAATCGGCATAAACCAGCGACGGGAGGGCATCAACAATGTGATCCCCTGCCAGGGTAAACGGCTCCAGGCCGGGTTCGAAGTAACTCACCTCATTACCGCGCTGGATAATTTCACGGCGCGGCCCGTCCATCTGCAGCATCTGAGCATACACTTTGTTGTTCAGCACGGCATGACGGTAACGCAGGGATTCAATCCCCAGTCTTGAGACGTTGATGTAAGCGAATTCGTAATTGAGAGACTGGCCGGCCTGCTCCATCTGTTGCAACAGCGCCCCGGAGGTAGTTTCCGCCGGGGCGACACTGGAGTACATCAGGCTGCCAGCCATAAGGCTGACGGCGCACCAAAGTTGCTTCATTACTGCTGCTGAATTCCTAACGACTGATTACCCGGAACCTGAACGGCAGCCTGCTGAGCAGGTTTCTGCTCAAACTGGAGCTGATCGGAATGCAAGCGGCGCTGCAATTCATAATCCTGCAGCATCGCATTTACACGGCGGCGCTGTTCCTGCACCTGCTGTGGCGCATTGCTGTTAACTGCGCTCTCAGAAGGCACTCCCAGACTCACCGGAGAAGCCTGCCCCATCATCGGCAGCGTGTTAAACACTGGCGAATCTGACTGGCTCTGCCCGTTCTGGGGCTGGTTGTAATGCTGCACGCCAACTATCACTGCCAGCGAGACACAGGCGGCTACGCCAACCTGAGTAATTTGAGCGGCCCATGGACGGACTTTGTGCCAGAACGGCATGTTGCCATAGCATTCCGGAGTTGGCTGCGCTTCCGGGATCAGCGTTGTAGTTTTGCCAAGCGGTTCATTTGCGATTGCCGCAGCCACCCGGGCTGAGATATCGAAATGGATGACCTGCCCAACATCACCGCGCAGAGTATCGCGAATCAGGTGATAGCTTTCCCAGTTTTGTTGCAGCCTGGCGTCTTTAGACAATGCGTACAAAACTTCGTTATCCAAAGTCTCACCGTCCATTAAAGCGGAAAGTTGTTCTTTCTGCATGCCTCAGTACCCTTCCTGTATCCGCTATCGCTAGCGTTGGATAAGCGGTTGAATTTTATTATCGATGGCTTCGCGAGCACGGAAGATACGAGAACGAACTGTACCGACCGGGCAATCCATAATGGCGGCTATCTCTTCATAGCTCAGACCATCCAGCTCCCTCAGAGTAATCGCCATACGGAGATCCTCGGGCAGCGTTTCGATGGTGCGAAAAACCATCTGTTTCAATTCTTCCGACAACATTAAGTTCTCAGGGTTCGAAATTTCTTTCAGTGCACCTGCACTTTCGAAGTTTTCAGCGTCTATCGCATCCACATCACTGGATGGCGGACGGCGTCCCTGAGCAACAAGGTAATTTTTGGCCGTATTGACGGCAATCCGATAGAGCCAGGTATAAAAGGCACTATCGCCACGGAATGATTCCAGCGCACGATACGCTTTAATGAATGATTCCTGTACTACATCAGGTACATCTCCAGACGGAACATAGCGGGAAACCAGGCTCGCCACTTTATGCTGGTAGCGTACCACCAGTAAATTGAATGACTTCTGATCTCCTTTCTGAACTCGCTCTACGAGAACCTGGTCCGTTAACTGCTCGCTCATCCGAGGTAATGTCTCCCCAAATCTTTTTCCACGCGTTTCCGAACTCCCCGCAATAACTCATACTTTTTGAGCAAGCATGCGCTTAGAGTGATGGTCATGAGTAAAGTTCCGTTGCGCCGTTTTATTTGTGATGTCGGTGCGGGAAGAGGATAAATCAGCGATCATTTTTATGATTTCTGACTGATTTGAGCAGCCACTGCTTCTCTTTGCACTTTCGCCTGCTGGCATAAAGCGTCCCGTCAACGCCGCAGAGTACCCCAAGAAGCCTGTTTTTTCATCTTTAAATCACGGTGATTCGAGTCTGTTCGCAATATTAAACCTCTTACGCACAAAAAACCGTGAATTTGCTGTATTTCCAACAAGAATGAAAATATCGACTGGCTCACACTCTCCCGGAGGCGGGGAAAAAAGACTTTTTCACCGCCAAAATTGGGTGCTATGCTCAGCAAACAACCTGTTTAGTAAATTAAACAACATGATTTCTTCTCCCAATTACAACTGTGACGTATTGATTATTGGTAGCGGTGCCGCCGGTCTTACACTGGCCCTCCGCCTGGCCGGGAAACATCAGGTCACCGTATTAAGTAAAGGGCCAATCAGCGAAGGCTCAACGTTTTATGCTCAGGGTGGCATCGCCGCGGTATTCGATGAGGATGACAGCATAGAATCCCACGTCGAGGATACGCTGGTCGCCGGGGGCGGTTTATGTGAGCGCGAAGCGGTCTCTTTTATCGCCAGCAACGCCAGACACTGTGTGCAGTGGCTGATCGATAACGGCATGCTGTTTGACAAAGAGAGCCCGGAGAATGGCGATGGCCCCTATCACCTGACCCGCGAAGGCGGGCACAGCCACCGCCGGATACTGCACAGTGCCGATGCCACAGGGCGTGCCGTCGAAAATACGCTGGTAAGCCAGTCACTTAGCCACCCGAATATCAGTATCATCGAGCGCAGCAATGCCGTGGACCTGATCGTCTCCGATAAAATTGGCCTGCCCGGCGAGCGACGTGTTGTCGGAGCCTATATCTGGAACCGCAAGCGTGAGAAGGTTGAAACCTGCCGTGCACGATCCGTTGTACTGGCAACCGGTGGCGCGGCGAAAGTCTACCAGTACACCACTAATCCGGACGTGGCATCAGGTGATGGCATCGCCATGGCATGGCGTGCAGGTTGCCGCGTGGCAAACCTGGAGTTCAACCAGTTCCACCCGACCTGCCTGTTCCATCCTGAGGCACGAAACTTCCTGCTGACTGAAGCATTACGCGGCGAAGGAGCCGTGCTGAAGCGTCCGGATGGCACAAGGTTTATGCCTGATTTCGATCAACGTGCCGAGCTGGCTCCCCGGGATATTGTTGCCCGCGCTATCGATCATGAGATGAAACGGCTGGGTGCCGACTGCATGTATCTGGATATCAGCCATAAACCAGCTGACTTCATTCAGGCGCATTTCCCGACCATCAATGAAAAACTGAAAACGCTGGGCTTCGACCTGACCAAAGAACCCATTCCTGTCGTTCCGGCTGCACATTACACCTGTGGCGGCGTGGTGGTTGATCAACAGGGACGGACGGATGTCTCCGGTTTATATGCTATTGGAGAGGTCAGTTATACCGGTCTGCATGGGGCGAATCGCCTCGCCTCTAACTCTCTGCTGGAATGTCTGGTTTATGGCTGGTCAGCCGCAGAACACATCAATGAACATCTGCAGGCTGTGCCGCCGGTTGAAGATCTTCCTGCGTGGGACGAGAGCCGCGTGGATGATTCGGATGAACAGGTGGTTATTCAGCACAACTGGCACGAGTTACGGCTGTTTATGTGGGATTACGTGGGGATAGTCCGCACCACTAAACGACTGGAGCGTGCCCTGCGACGTATCACTATGTTGCAGCAGGAAATTGACGAATATTACGCCAACTTCCGCATTTCTAACAATTTGCTGGAGTTGCGCAACCTGGTACAGGTAGCCGAACTGATTGTCCGCTGCGCAATGGAGAGAAAAGAGAGCCGGGGCCTGCATTACACGCTGGATTACCCGAATCAATTGGACGATCCCAAACCCACGGTCCTCACGCCATAATCACCGGAACAGATAGAACTCGCGGGTCAGGCTGCAATGCGCTTCAGAATAACGCTGGTCTGGCCCACGAATGGTCATGCGATCGAGGAACTGTTCGCCCGGCCGGGGGGAAAACGCCAGCAGCACGCGGTTAGGCGGCCGCGTTTCATTATCGGAAATATCGGTGCGGAAATGCAGATGCCAGCCGCGCTGCAACGCCAGCTCCACCAGCTTGTTACCTGCAGATTCGGGCAGGATCACACAGAAATAGCCATCTTCCGTAATGAGATTCTCCGTACAGGCCAGCAATACATCGTGAGTTAAGTCGCTGGTATAGCGTGCTGAAGCCCGTTCGGGTGTGGCACAATCGACGCCCGGCACAAAATAAGGCGGATTGCTCACGATCAGCGAGTAGCGCTGCCCGCAATTTTTCGCCCACTGCAGAATATCATCCTGATAGACAGTGATTCGTCCGGCCCACGGCGAGGCAGCGGCATTCTCCTGCGCCTGTCTGGCCGCCTGCTCATCCAGCTCAACTGCATCAATTGCCACGATTTCTGCTGTACGTTGGGCCAGCATAAGAGCAATCAGCCCGCTGCCAGTACCGATATCCAGCACCCGCCCGGCGCCCGCTACCGGAGCCCAGGCGCCAAGCAGCACGCCATCGGTGCCAACCTTCATCGCACAGCGATCGTGGGCGACAAAAAATTGTTTAAAAGTAAACCCGTTGGCGCGGAGAACAACTTTCTGTTGAGACATTTGACTGACCTGAAAGGGAAACGGCGCTAGCATAGGGCAATTAAGAAATAAGGAAAAGTCATTCAGACCACACAAACAGATGAAGATCGCGTTCAATCTGTCTATAATCAGCGCCCCAAACTGAGGTAGACCATGACTGTAACCACTTTTTCCGAACTCGAACTTGATGAAAGCCTGCTGGAAGCCCTGCAGGAAAAGGGCTTCACGCGCCCCACTGCTATCCAGGCCGCTGCAATCCCGCCTGCACTGGAGGGTCGTGACGTTCTGGGTTCGGCACCAACCGGTACAGGCAAAACGGCCGCATATCTGCTGCCGGCTCTACAGCATCTGCTCGATTTTCCCCGTAAAAAATCAGGCCCGCCACGCATTCTGGTGCTGACGCCTACCCGTGAACTGGCGATGCAGGTTGCTGACCAGGCACGTGAGCTGGCCAAACACACCCATCTGGATATCGCTACCATCACCGGTGGTGTGGCATACATGAACCACGCCGAAGTGTTCAGTGAAAACCAAGATGTGGTGGTGGCGACCACCGGCCGCCTGCTGCAATACATTAAAGAAGAGAACTTCGACTGCCGGGCAGTGGAAACGCTGATCCTGGATGAAGCCGACCGTATGCTGGACATGGGCTTCGCACAGGATATTGAGACTATCGCGGCGGAAACCCGCTGGCGCAAGCAGACCCTGCTTTTCTCCGCCACGCTGGAAGGCGATGCGATCAAAGACTTCTCCGAACGTCTGCTGAACGAGCCAGTGGAGATCGAAGCCGATCCTGCCCGCCGCGAACGCAAAAAGATTCTGCAGTGGTATTACCGTGCGGACGATGTTAAGCATAAAACGGCTCTGCTGATCCATCTGCTACAGCAGCCAGAAGTGACACGTTCAGTAGTCTTCGTTCGCAAACGTGAGCGTGTGCATGAGCTCTGCGGCTGGCTGCGTGAGGCTGGCATCAACACCAGCTATCTGGAAGGTGAGCTTGAGCAGTTTAAGCGTAACGAAGCGATAAAACGTGTTGTCGACGGCCGGGTGAACGTGCTGGTTGCGACCGATGTGGCCGCTCGTGGTATCGACATTGATGATGTCAGTCACGTCTTTAACTTCGATTTGCCGCGCACTGCGGATACATACCTGCACCGTATTGGGCGTACTGGTCGCGCCGGTAAGAAAGGCACCGCGATCTCTCTGGTGGAAGCGCACGACAACGTGCTGCTGGGCAAAGTCAGCCGCTATGTTAATGAACCGCTGAAAGCGCGTACCGTTGATGAGTTGCGCCCCACTACCCGTGCGCCAAGTGAGAAACTGAGTGGTAAACCTTCCAAGAAGGTCCTGGCTAAGCGTAAAGAACAGAAAGACAAGGATGCTGAAGCAGCCAAGCCGCGCGTGAAGAAACGCCACCGCGATACCAAAAATATCGGTAAGCGTCGCAAGCCAAGCGGAACAGTTAAAACTGAAAGCGCCGAATAATCATACCGCCTGACAAAAAACCGCCCCGAAAGGGCGGTTTTTTTAATGACATCAGTGACAGAAACTGCCTGTTTACTCACAATTTTCAGAAAACTGACAAATTACTCTGTAAGCACTCTGCACCTGTAAAAACCGCAAGGTTTTTCTGTCTGTTATTCATCATGTTAACAATGAGTTTTCACTGATGATTTTTTCTACTCGCAACCAATTATCCCGGCAGAAAACCGGGATTTTTCAGTCACTATTACAGACTTTCTGTAAAGGTACGCGCGATAACGTCACGCTGCTGTTCTGGCGTCAGAGAGTTGAAACGCACTGCATAGCCAGAAACACGGATAGTCAGTTGTGGGTACTTCTCAGGATGCTTAACAGCCTCTTCCAGCGTTTCGCGGCGCAGCACGTTAACATTCAGATGCTGACCGCCTTCCACACGTACCTGAGGTTTGACTTCAAGTGGGATTTCACGGTATTCGATGTCGCCCAGGTCACTGACAGACACCACCTGATCTTCGCTGTAATCAGCTTTGGCACAGACGCAGCGGGCTTCAGCTTTTTCATCATCCAGCAGCCAGAACGAATTCAGCAGGGCCGCATTGGTTGCTTTGGTAATTTGGATTCCGGTAATCATGATTGTGCCTCCCAGGCAGTCAGTGCTGAAGGTTATCAGCAGGTCAAAGTTCAGAAAATTCAGTGATGCTATTTGACCTGTATATCAGCCTGCCGGAAGATCCACTTTGATTTAAATCAAAATCGTCCTATGCCGCAGTGACAACTATTTATCAACGTTTTGATTTAGTTCAATTTTGCCAGAAAAATGAATTTCATATTTTTTTGTATATTTTCAATTTTATTTTAAGTTTCTAGCCGCAGCGATCCGGGTTAAGCTACGGGCAGGTTACCCCTAAGGAGGCAGATATGGTCAATGCACTGACCTGGCACGACGTGCTGGCACAGGAAAAAGAGAAGCCCTACTTTATCGACACCCTGTCATTAGTGGCAAAAGAACGCGCAGCTGGCAAAACGGTTTATCCGCCGCAGAAAGACGTGTTTAACGCCTTTCGTCTGACAGAGCTGAGCGAGGTGAAGGTAGTGATCCTTGGGCAGGATCCTTACCACGGCCCTAACCAGGCACACGGTCTGTCCTTTTCCGTATTGCCGGGTGTCGCCGTTCCGCCTTCGCTGGTCAATATGTATAAAGAATTGCTCACTGATATTCCCGGCTTCGAACGCCCCCAGCATGGTTTTCTTGAAAGCTGGGCAAGGCAGGGAGTGATGCTGCTGAACACGGTGCTGACAGTTGAAGCCGGACAGGCACACTCCCACGCTCGCTTTGGCTGGGAAACGTTTACCGATAACGTGATAGCGGCGATCAATGAGCATCGTGAGGGCGTGGTGTTTTTACTGTGGGGATCGCATGCGCAGAAAAAAGGCGCGATTATCGACAGGAAGCGTCATCACGTGCTGCAGGCTCCGCACCCTTCCCCGCTTTCGGCACACCGTGGTTTTTTTGGTTGCGGACACTTCTCCAAAACCAACGAATGGCTGGCTCAGCACGGAGAAGAACCCATTAACTGGACGCCCGTTCTGCCAGACCAGAGCTACAGCAATAAAAAAAGCACCTCATGAGGTGCTTTTTTACTTTCAGCGGGCAACTACGCTTTGGCTTTAGAAACCGCAACCATTGCCGGACGCAGCAGGCGACCATTCAGCGTGTAACCACGTTGCATCACCATCAGCACGTGATTAGGGGCCACTTCGTCAGATTCCATCATCGACATCGCCTGATGGATTTCCGGATTAAATGGAACACTGACATCGCCAACCACTTCCACGCCAAATTTGCGCACCGCACCCAGCAGGGATTTCAGCGTCAGATCAATCCCTTCAACCATCGCGGTCAGTTCAGGATTTTCTTTATCTGCCACTTCCAGCGCGCGCTCCAGGCTGTCGATCACCGGCAGCAGCTCGTTGGCGAATTTTTCCAGGGCAAATTTGTGGGCTTTTTCCACGTCCAGTTCGACACGGCGACGGATATTTTCGATTTCAGCCTGAGCACGCAGCTGCGCTTCACGCACGCCGCCCTGCGCCTGAGCCAACTGGGCTTCCAGCTCGGCGATACGCTCATCACGCGGATCCACCCCTTCGGCTATCTCTGCGTCCTGGTGTTGCGTCTGTTCCATCTCAATATCGTCTGAGACTTGCTCGTTTGGTGTGTTCTGTTCTTTACTACTCATGAAATTCTCCGCGTTTGTGCACATTCATCTCGCTGGTTCGCTTATTATGGGGATCAGAATTGCGGTTTCAAGGGAACCGGTCACATTGTCTGAGGTAGTTTACCTCATGAGGAACGCCAGCATCATGAACAACCATTTCAACTGCATTGGTATTGTGGGGCATCCGCGCCATCCTACCGCGCTGACGACGCACGAAATGCTCTACCGCTGGCTGACGACGAAGGGCTATGAGGTGATTATCGAGCAGCAGATTGCACGTGAGCTGAACCTCTCCGATGTGGAAACCGGAACGCTGGCCGAGATTGGACAGAAGGCCGATTTGGCTGTGGTGGTCGGCGGCGACGGGAATATGCTGGGAGCGGCCCGGGTGCTGGCCCGCTACGACATTAAAGTGATTGGGATTAACCGTGGCAACCTTGGGTTCCTAACGGACCTTGACCCGGACAATGCCCAACAGCAGCTGGCCGATGTGCTGGAAGGAAAATACATCACGGAGAGCCGCTTTCTGCTCGAAGCCCAGGTTTGCAGGCATGGGCGCGACCCGAGAATTGGCACGGCGATTAACGAAGTGGTGCTTCACCCGGGCAAAGTGGCGCACATGATCGAGTTTGAGGTCTATATCGACGAGACTTTTGCTTTTTCGCAGCGTTCAGATGGTCTGATTATTTCCACTCCAACAGGCTCTACCGCTTACTCGCTCTCTGCAGGCGGCCCGATACTGACGCCTTCGCTGGATGCCATTGCCATTGTGCCGATGTTTCCGCACACGCTTTCCGCGCGCCCTCTGGTGATCAACAGCAGCAGCACCATCCGCCTGCGTTTTTCCCATATGCGCAGCGATCTGGAAGTGAGCTGTGACAGCCAGATTGCCCTGCCGATCCAGGAAGGGGAAGACGTGTTGATCCGCAGAAACGAGGATCACCTGAATTTGATCCATCCTCAAAACTACAATTATTTCAACACGCTGAGCTCCAAACTGGGCTGGTCAAAAAAATTGTTTTAAAATCCAGCGCCAGCTACTTTACTGGTTATAAAACCAGTATATACTGTATGAAAAACCATATCTGTGTTTTCATACAGGAACGCTAACTATGCTGGCACAACTGACCATCAGTAATTTTGCGATTGTTCGTGAACTTGAAATCGATTTTCAGCGCGGCATGACCGCCATCACTGGCGAAACCGGTGCGGGAAAATCTATTGCTATCGATGCGCTGGGTCTGTGCCTGGGCGGCCGTGCTGAAGCAGATATGGTGCGCCAGGGCGCAACTCGCGCGGATATTTGCGCCAGCTTCTCCCTGAAAGATACCCCCTCCGCCCTGCAGTGGCTGCTCGATAATCAGCTGGATGAAGGCAATGAGTGCCTGTTACGCCGTGTGCTCAGCAGCGATGGTCGTTCACGCGGTTTTATTAACGGCACCGCTGTTCCTCTTTCACAGCTTCGCGACCTGGGTCAGCTCCTGATTCAGATCCACGGGCAGCATGCTCATCAGCTGTTACTGAAACCAGAACACCAGAAAACTCTGCTGGACGGTTATGCCGGAGAGAACAACCTGTTGCAGGAGATGGCTGGCAGCTATCGCCAGTGGCATCAAAGCTGCCGGACTCTGGCTCAGCTTCAGCAGCTGTCTCAGGAGCGTGAAGCACGGCGCGAACTGCTTCAGTATCAGCTGAAAGAGCTGAATGAGTTCGCCCCACAGGCGGGGGAATATGAGCAGATTGACGAAGAGTATAAGCGCCTGGCGAACAGCGGACAGCTGCTGTCCACCAGCCAGCAGGCACTGATGCTGCTGGCTGATGGTGAAGATACCACGCTGCAAAACCAGCTCTATACTGCTCATCAACTGCTCAGTGAACTGGTGGCAATGGATGACAAACTCAGTGGCGTCTGCACTCTGCTTGACGAGGCCGCCATTCAGATCAGCGAAGCCAGCGATGAGCTTCGCCATTATTGTGAGTGGCTGGATCTGGATCCTAACCGCCTGCATGAGCTAGAACAGCGCCTCTCCCGGCAAATTTCTCTGGCGCGTAAGCACCACATTTCACCGGAAGAGCTCCCCGCCTTTCACCAGCAACTGCTGGAAGAGCAGGCGTTGCTTAATCAGCAGGAAAGCGATCAGGATGAGCTGGCGCTGATTGTTGCGCAGCATCATCAGGTTGCCCTGACTTGTGCTGAGAAACTGCATCATCGCCGCGTGCACTATGCGCAGGAGCTTAGCCGGATGATTGGTGAGAGTATGAACGCGCTGTCGATGCCTCATGGCCAGTTGGGTATTGATGTTCAGTTCAACGCTGACCACCTCACCGCAGAAGGGGCAGACCGGATTGATTTCCGGGTCAGTACGAACCCTGGTCAGCCGCTGCAGCCGCTGTCCAAAGTTGCTTCAGGCGGCGAGCTTTCGCGCATTGCTTTAGCTATTCAGGTGATCACCGCCCGTAAAATGGATACTCCGGCACTGATTTTCGATGAAGTGGATGTGGGCATCAGCGGCCCAACCGCCGCAGTGGTGGGCAAAATGCTGCGCCAGTTAGGTGAGTCTACTCAGGTCATGTGCGTAACCCACCTGCCGCAGGTTGCAGGGTGTGGCAACCATCATTTTTACGTCAGCAAAGAGACCGATGGAGAGATGACAGAGACCCATATGCAGCCGCTCGACAAACGCTCCCGCCTGCAGGAGCTGGCGCGTCTGCTGGGCGGAAGTGAAGTAACCCGCAACACGCTGGCGAATGCGAAAGAGCTTTTAGCAGCCTGATGCCGCACTTTTTTGGGTGCCTGTGGTCATAACCATGCTCCGTAGAGGTTTCAAACTGCGGAAAGGTTTATTATCATCGACTTCTTACGCTGTTATCGTCGCGAGTTTCGATGCAGCCAGATTGTTGGCCCTAAAAGGAATAAAGATACTTATGCGCTGTAAAACGCTGACTGCTGCGGCGGTGGTTCTTCTGATGATGACCGCTGGATGTTCCACTCTGGAGCGAGTGGTTTACCGGCCAGATATCAACCAGGGTAACTACCTGGTTGCTAATGACGTTTCTAAAATCCATAACGGCATGACTCAACAGCAGGTGGCCTACACTCTGGGCACGCCGATGATGCGTGACCCGTTTGGCAGCAACGTCTGGTATTACGTGTTCCGTCAGGAGCCAGGCCACGAGCCAGTGACCCAGCAGACACTGACGCTGACCTTTGACAAAAATGGCACGCTGACCAACATCGATAACAAACCGAATCTGAGCCGCAACAAAGGCTAAGTGGAGTCGCGGTCGGACTGCGATAGCCACCGGTCGGAAGGAAAACAGTAAGGCGCTCAGGGCGCCTTATTTTTTGCGGCGCGCTCGGCACGCTGACGACGTAATTCTTTCGGGTCAGCCAGCAGGGGACGATAAATCTCGATTCTGTCACCGCTGTGAACTTCATCATTCAGCTTCACCGGACGGCTGAATACACCCACCTTGTTGCTGGCGAGGTCGATATCAGTGCGCAGATCCAGAATGCCGGAAGCCCTGATCGCCTGCTCTACGGTGGCACCCTCTTCCACATTTACCGTGTAGAGATATTGTTTTTCCGGCAACGCATAAACCACCTCGATGGCAATATCAGGCACTGTAAACCTCTTTGGCGCGGCGGGTGAAAGCCTGCACCATGCTGCTGGCCAGTTCTTTGAAAATTCGTCCGAAGGCCATTTCCACCAGCATATTGGTAAATTCAAACTCGAGGTTCAGCTCAACCTTGCAGGCATCTTCACTGAGCGCGGTGAACTCCCAGCCACCGGTCAGTTTGCGAAACGGGCCATCAACCAGCTGCATGTGAATGCTCTGATTGTCAGTCAACGTGTTTCGGGTGACAAAAGTTTTGCTGATACCGGCTTTGGAAACGTCCACCGACGCCGTCATCTGCTGTTCACTGGCATCAAGCACCCGGCTGCCGGTACACCCTGGAAGAAATTCCGGATAGGCATCCACATCGTTTACCAACCGGAACATTTGCTCTGCACTGTAGGGCACCAGCGCAGAACGACTAATCTGAGACATAGCGTTTCCTGTTAATCCTAAACCTGTCAATAATACCATCGCCGGCGATCAAACAAAAATTCTCAGCCGTCAGCGTTCTGCTAAAATAGCGCTTTTCCCTGCCGCTGTTGTTACAGGGGATGCCATCAATCACCGCTTCATGTACACTAAGTTGCACTATGACAAAGAAAAAAGCACATAAACCCGGTTCCGCCACCATTGCCATGAACAAGCGGGCCCGTCATGAATACTTCATTGAAGAAGAGTTCGAAGCGGGGCTTTCGCTACAGGGATGGGAAGTCAAATCTCTCCGTGCCGGTAAGGCCAATATCAGTGAGAGCTATATCATGCTGCGTGACGGTGAAGCCTTTCTGTTCGGTGCCACCTTCCAGGCGCTGATTGGCGCATCATCGCATGTGGTCTGCGATCCAACCCGCACCCGTAAGCTTCTGCTGAAAGAGCGTGAGCTTGCAAACCTGTTCAGTAAAGCAAACCGTGATGGCTACACTGTCGTGGCGCTGTCGCTGTACTGGAAAAATGCCTGGGCCAAGCTGAAAATCGGCGTGGCAAAAGGTAAGAAAGAGCACGACAAGCGTGATGACATTAAAGATCGCGAGTGGAAGACCGACAAAGCACGCATCATGAAACACGCCAATCGCTAAGTCTCTGGCGTTGCGACGGGTTTTTCTGATATACTGCTTCACAGTACTTGGGGCTGATTCTGGATTCGACGGGATTTGCGAAGCCCTAGGAGCATGCCGAGGGGCGGTTTGCCTCGTTAAAAGCCGCAAAAAAATAGTTGCAAACGACGAAAACTACGCTTTAGCAGCTTAATAACCTGCTCAGAGCCCTCTCTCCCTAGCCTCCGCTCTTAGGACGGGGATCAAGAGAGGTCAAACCCAAAAGAGATCGTGCGAATGCCCTGCCTGGGGCTGAAGCATTAAACCTAATCAGGCTAGTTTGTTAGTGGCGTGTCCGTTCGCAGCTAACCGGCGAATGTAAAGACTGGACTAAGCATGTAGTGCCGACGGTGTAGTAATTTCGGACGCGGGTTCAACTCCCGCCAGCTCCACCACATTATGTACCGGATACCGGATACGTCCGGGTAAGTCCTGAAAGCCCGCTTGGAACCAGCCTCGCGGGCTTTTTTACGTCTGTAGTAGTCCGTAGAGATCCAGCCAAATCCGGTGATAATTGGTATACGCATTGGTATACGGTAAGATGTATGCCAATAACGTATACCAATTCACGCAGGAAAGCCCCGTATGGCAAGGACTACGCGCCCTCTCACCAACACAGAAGTTCTTCGATCCAAAGCCATTGATAAAGATCTGACGCTGCATGACGGCGACGGACTTTTTATGGTGGTGAAAACCACAGGAAAGAAGCTTTGGCGTTTCCGCTATCAAAGGCCAGCGACAAAGCAGCGCACCATGATGGGCCTTGGTGCCTTCCCTGCCCTATCGCTGGCAGATGCCAGACGCCTGCGCGCTGACTACCTCTCCTTACTCGCAAACGGTATTGACCCACAGACCCAGGCCGAACAGGTCACAGAACAGCAACAGATAGCGTTAGACAGCATTTTCTCAACCGTGGCCGCTAACTGGTTTGCTTTGAAACAAGCCAGCGTTACGGCGGATTACGCTAAGGATATCTGGCGCTCTCTTGAGAAGGATGTTTTTCCTGCTATTGGTGAAATTCCCGTACAGGAAATAAAAGCGCGCAAGCTTGTTGAAGCATTGGAGCCGATTAAGGCCCGTGGTGCTCTGGAAACGGTTCGTTGCTTGGTACAGCGCATTAATGAGATTATGATTTACGCGGTCAATACTGGGCTGATTGATGCTAATCCTGCCTCGGGTGTGGGGATGGCGTTTGAAAAGCCTAAGAAGCAGAATATGCCCACACTGCGACCAGAGGAATTGCCGAAGCTTATGCGTTCGCTGGTGATGTCGAATCTGTCCGTTTCCACTCGCTGCCTGATTGAATGGCAGCTCCTGACTCTTGTGCGCCCTTCGGAGGCTTCTGGCGCTCGATGGGTAGAGATCGATCTTGACGCAAAACTGGACTGCCCCCCCCCCAGTAGACGATCCTGCCCTATAGTTTGAGCACAGGAGGAGCGTATGGGCACACCACGATTTACACCTGAATTTAAAGAAGAAGCCGTCCGTCAAATAACGGAACGCGGT